>CAJXVQ010000625.1 GCA_913060685.1 uncultured Verrucomicrobiales bacterium | reverse complement strand
ATCTACACAGAGTAGATCGTCGGCAGCGTCAGATGTGTATAAGAGACAGGACGATCACTGTGCGAAACCAGTTTTACTCCCCGAGTTATGGTTATGGCCTGGAATCCATGTCATTCGCGGACGGCGTGACTTGGGATCTGGCGGAGATTTTTGCACAAACAGTGTATGAAGGAACCGCGGGAAGCGAGAACCTTTATGGGACACATCGCGCCGGTGACAACATGTTTGGCCTCGCGGGCAGTGATTCACTCTATGGCCGTGATGGCAACGATGTCCTAGTTGGCGGCACCGGAAACGACTACCTGAACGGTGAAAGTGGCAACGACCGCTATGTCTGGTCCCTCGGTGATGGGGATGACCAGATCTATGACACTGATCAGAGCCTTGTCGCGGTCGATGTGCTCGAGCTGACCGATGTCGCGTCGACTGACGCGACACTCACGAAATCGGGCAACAATCTGATTGTTACGATTGTCAGTACCGGCGAAGAGATCACGATCACCAACAGGTTTTACTCTTCGGCCTATGGGTATGGCGTGGAGTTCATCCAGTTCAGTGATGGCGTTGTGGTCGAGGTCCTTGCCGATGCAGCGGCCTCGGTGGTGACGACCGGCACCGGTGGAAACAATACTCTTCTTGGCTGGAACTTCGCTGATGAGCTCAATGGCATGGGCGGTCACGACACGCTTCGAGGCTATAGCGGTGACGATACAATTATTGGTGGGACTGGTTATGACTCTCTCGAGGGTGGTGGTGGCAACGACACATATCTTTGGTCCAAACCTGATGGCAACATTCGATCACGGACACCGGAACTGATACGGCTGAGGTTGACAGGCTGGACCTGACCAATGTCAACCCGACCGAAGTGTCTTTGAGCAGAACATCCAATGACCTCTTGATCACCGTCTACCTTCCGTGGGGCGATAAGGTCATCACGGTGACCAACCAGTTCTACTCATCCGCATACGGCTATGGCCTAGAAGAGATCGCTTTCGCCGACGGGACCGTTTGGTCACTGGCGGATATCTTCGCCAACACCTACGTGGAGGGCACTTCTGGCAACGACAACCTCCAGGGAACAAATCGAGCCGGGGACAATCTCCTGGGCCTGGAAGGCAACGATACCCTTACTGGCCTTGCCGAGGATGATGTCCTGGACGGCGGTACTGGAGCAGACCAACTCGATGGCGGTGCCGGGAGCGATCGGTATGTCTGGCGCATCGGTGATGGCAATGACCAGATATCCGATACCGGAGGCAGCGTTTCAGAAACCGATCAACTTGAGTTTGTGGACGTCAATTCCGATGAAGTGATGCTGACCAGAAACGGATACAACCTGATCGTCACCGTCTTTGGGCAACAGATCACGGTTGTGAACCAATTCCACCCGTCATACCCCGGACGCGGTCTCGAAACGATATCCTTTGCGGATGGTGTTACCTGGTCCCTGGACGACATTCACGCTCATACACAAGTCAGAGGTGGCTTGGTTTGTCTGAACAGTTTCGAGCCGTTTCGTAAGTGGATTTCCCGCTCGGTTATGCCGCGACCGGGATTTGTCGCGGCGTGATGTGATATGCCTGATCGGGTGTCTTCCCGTCCAGCGATGAATGCGGTCTCCTCGTGTTGTAGAATGTCAGGTATCGGCCGAGGCTGTCGCGGGCGGCCGAGACGCTGTCATAGGCGCGGAGGTAGACCTCCTCGTATTTGATGCTGCGCCAGAGCCGCTCGACGAACACGTTGTCCCGCCACGCGCCTTTTCCATCCATGCTGATTTGGATCTCGGCGTCCTTCAGCGCCTTGATGAAGTCAATGGACGTGAACTGCGATCCTTGGTCCGAGTTCATGATCTCTGGCTTTCCGAACCGGCGGATCGCCTCGTTCATTGCCTCAAGACATGGTGCGGTTTCCAGCGTGACCGACAGACGCCATGCCAGAACCTTGCGGCTGAACCAGTCCAGGACGGCAACCAGATAAACGAAGCCTCGGGCCATCGGGATGTAGGTAATGTCCATCGCCCAGACCTGATTGGGACGGTTCACCGCCAGCTTGCGCAGCAGATAGGGATAGATCTTGTGCCCCGGTGCCGGTTTCGACGTGTTCGGCCTGCGATACAAGGCTTCGATGCCCATGGTCTTCATCAGCGTCGCCACATGTAGCCGACCGACCGTGAAGCCTTCCTGCCGGAGCAAGCCTTTCATCATCCGGCTGCCCGCGAACGGGAATTCCATGTGCAACTCGTCGATCCGGCGCATCAGTTTGAGGTCTGCGTCGCTGGTTGGGCGCGGCTCATAGTAGAGACTGCCCCGGCTGATTCCGAGAAGCGTGGCCTGCCTGGTCAGGCTCAACTTGTGATCCGGGTCCGTCATTTCCTTGCGCTCGACAACAGACCGGCCTTGTCGAGCGCGCCTTCCAAAAAATCATTTTCCAGCGTCAGCTGGCCAATCTTCGCGTGCAGGGTTTTGACATCTATATCGGGTGCCTTCGAAGCCTTCGGTCTGTCATCAAACACGCCGGACACCCCGTCCAGAAGCTGATCCTTCCATTGCTTGATTTGGTTCGGATGCAGATCGAACTGCGCCGCCAGTTCGCTCATCGTCCTGTCGCCCTTCAATGCCGCCAATGCGACCTTCGCCTTGAATGCAGGGCTGTGGTTCCGTCTGGGTCGTTTGGTCATCTTCGCTCCTTCGTCTCGGCAACGCTGCCGGATCAGGAGCGGAAAATCCACCTAACTCAACTGTTCAGATTTGCCGCGCCACCTCTGCCTTCACTATTGGTGCCATCATGCCGTCTATTTGGACCGAACATTCAACGCTGGGCACTTTCTCCAGAGCCAAGACCGTATCCATCGGCTTGGGCTAGCCCAGGATGTAGTCACACGTTTCACTTTGCTGATGAGCGCAGGTTCAATCGACGATTCAGTAGACGGGAGACTGGCTGAGAAAGTAAGCGCACTTTCATTGCTAATGGATGATCCTGGCATTGTCCAAATCGCGTTACCGTCAGCTGATGAAGGCTCGGGAGGCACGCCTGCATTTGACGACAACTATCAGGCAGTTGCCGCCCATATCGCAGCTGGAAATGCGTGACCTGCCTACCAGAGGCCGGTGTCACGCCATTTTTCTCTTGGCTTTTAGCGCAAGGGTAAGGAACTGCCCCAACGTTAATGCATGGATTGTGGCAGCGCTGGACAAGCCAACGCATATGGCCGCCTCACTAGATCTGTCCGGAACAGCTAATCTTCTTCTGGACGCCGGTCTGGCTAGAATTGAATCTTGTGTAATTACAGGAAGTGGTTTGGCCAGATTGGATCGGGAAGCTGACCTGACCACTCTTAAAGGCATTGCTCGGTTACTCCTGCGAAGCCGACCGCCAGGTTGGCTCAGGGCAGTTATAATTGACGGTCGTTTGGCACCAGAGTTTATCCCGCAACAAGACTTTGATGCGATCGCATGGCTAGGAGACGATCTTGAAGAGATCGTCGTTACTGCCCATCAACAGGTGTATGGCGCGACAGATGAACACTTACGTAAGCTGCTAGGCGATGCCGGTGAACTTGCGATAATGTCAGCCTTGCGCCGCGATGGCCACAATCCACGACATGTTTCGCTTATATCCGATCGCTTTGGCTATGACATAGAGCACAAAGAAGGGCTCCAAACCTTAGCAGGCTGCTGAATTAGTCGCCGCTCGGGAACGTTGTTCTGCCTATAGGTCTGTCTCTTATACACATCTGACGCTGCCGACGATCTACTCTGTGTAG
>CAJXVQ010000624.1 GCA_913060685.1 uncultured Verrucomicrobiales bacterium | reverse complement strand
AGATCAGCCTCGGTCTCGTGGGCTCGGAGATGTGTATAAGAGACAGATCTGTGATGATCACTCCATCGCGGACGACGAGATCAGGGCCTATGATGACGCCCACGTAGTCGAGCTCCAGTCCCTGGCAAGTGTGGATACAGCCGACTTCACGAACGGAGTCCGGTTTCACGATCCAAAGAAACCCATCCTCCGTGAGGTTCCACTTCGCCTTGAAGTCGCCGCCGTCGAGCTTGATGTCGCAGTCCTTTGGGACGGGATTGGATTTCGTTTTCCGGCTGACCCAGTCCCAGCAGTAGCCGGCCACCATGCGAGCCTTGTTGTTCTGGCGGTTCCGTCGGCAGATGAGTTCTTTCAGCTCCGTGGCGGATTCGCAGACCTTGAATTCGTAATTTGCGCCTTCGAGATCGGTGTTCACGGTTTCCCGGATCTGAAGCACCCGATCGATCCATGCGAGGTAGCCGTCCGAGCCATTGCAGCGGAACTGGGATTCGAGATCCATTTCGGTGACCGTGGCCCCGAGGGATTCCGCCCATTTGCATATCTGGGCTTTGCTACCGATGTCCTTCCAGTGCACACGTTGATCCTCATCGAGAAAGAAAACGGTGAACGTGGAAGAATTGATTAGCTCTTTAATCTGGTTCTCGCCTTTGCTGAATAGTCCCGATTTCGCGTTCAGTCGATGGGCTTCATCGACGATGAGTCCCTGGAAGGTATTGGCCGGTGTCGTGGTGTATGATCCAGAACCGCCGAAAAGATTGGAAATACGGGATTTCTTAAACGTGCCGGTCAGTTTGCTCTCATAAACGTCACGAGGTGCGCTATTTTTTGTGACATACTTTGCGACAAGTTCGCGGTTGGTCAACTCGGAGAGCAGATTGATGGCGACCACTGTCTTGCCGGTGCCCGGGCCGCCATTGACGAGCAGGACGTTCTTGTTCTTCGGCGTAGATGTCGTGGCGAGATGCAGCGCGGTTTCGTAAACGGTCTTCTGGTCGTCGATCAGGTAGAACTCGCGGTTCCCCTGCATGAGTGAAGCCAGGTGATCCGCCAGACCTTTGGACGGGCGGATCCTGCCGTCGCGGATCCGATACATGGTTTCGCCATCGTCCCCGTATTTGACATGGGCCTTGATGAACTCCCGCAGCTTCTTCGCATCGTCCCGGAGGAACGCGGGTGCGAGCTTGGTGTGCTCGGCGTAAAAGGGAGCGTGAAGCACCGCTCCGGATGCGCAGTTGTGCAAATAGGCGCAGGGACGGAGATGGATCGGATCCTCGCGGACAGTTTCATTGAAATCCTCGATCAGCATGGCGTAGGACCATGCCTGATAGGACGGGTGGTTTACCTCCCGCTCCCGCCCCCCGACAAAAGTGCTGACGATGGCGTCCTTGGTGGTGGCCTCGGCCTTCTGCCATTGCTTCAGCTCGACGATGACTGCCGTGCGCTGGCCATCCCCTCGGGTGCCGGTGACGATGAAATCAACGCGTTTGCCGGTTTGCGGGATGTTGAACTCAATCGCCACCCCGGCGTCATTCGGAATCCCAGTATCTTCCAGCACGGTATCCATGTGCCGAAGCGAGTTCTTCCAAGAGGCCAATTCGCTGGCTCCAACCGATTTCCCCATCGCGCCCTGGAATGATTCGTGGACTATCTCCTCTATCCGGTTGGAGAGGATGTCGTCCCGGAACTTAGATTTGTTGGCGAGGTAGACGATCATCTTGTCGGATTCGCTTGAGGAAAATTGAAGGAATAATCGGGCATTAGAAATTCTTTAGCGTGAGACTAACTAGACGCCGAATCGTTGGAAGTAGAAACGCAGGATCGGCGTGGAATGCTGGAAACATCAAAAATTGGCGTCTCAGAAATGATCATTGGTAGTTTAGCTTAGACGAGCCTTCGGTCATTCGATCGATGATATCCATTCGCCAACCACTACCATCGCCGGCCCCTCATGGGGTTCAACGCTGATTGGCTGATAGTCCGGGTTCAGCGGGAGAAGTTCGATGCGCTCATGCTGCCAGCCGTCCTCAGACACGCTCTTGACCGAGTGGTATCTCTTGACGGTGAAACGGCCGCCATCGTCCAGATCGCCGAGGGAGTTGAACTGGACGAGGACGATTCGACCTTCCCGCGAACCCTGAGGACAGGGGCGGAACAGGCACCAAGAACCGTCCTTGATTTTGGGTTCCATGGAGTGGCCCCGGACTTTGGCGATGAACATTCCGGGTTTGATCAAGGCTCCCGGCGGTTCCGCCCAGCCGATCTCCTCCGGTGACATTTCCGGACCCCAGAGACCCGCGGCAGCTTCGAGGCTGTAAACGGGGACGAAGCGGGTGAATCGCTCTTTGGCAGCGGGTTGTTCGACGAAGCCCGGTAGCTCATCTTCCTTCCGTTCGGAGGTACCGGTCATGGCGACAACTGTCCGCAATGGAGAGGCGACAGCAACAGGCTCGGCTGCCCATCCGGCTTCGGAGTTGGTGAAAGCCACCTGATAGGATGTGCCGGGAGCGCCGGCGTCCTCGCCGAACCAACCGCGAATGAGACGGTGCATTTGGTTTTCATCGCTGCCTGACGGAGAAGCAACATTGCACGCTATCTTGACGAACTTGAACACCCAGCTGCTGCCATCGGGAAGGGAGACGGTCGTGGGGCCCATGGGGCGCCCGGGGAGTTCCTCGATGGTGGGGAGGCGCAGAATGGGTTTGCCGCTGGAATGACTGACCTTGGCGAGGAACTTTTTCGCTGTGCCCATCGCAGCTTTCTGGATCCGAGTTTTGGCGTAGTGGGACAGACGGTAGTCAACCAGTTCGGCTGTCATCGATTCGAACTCCATGCGGAGTTCTTCCGGGCACTGAAATGCAGTGACGAAGCGTTCGCCGTCACGCTTGAACCACCGCCGTCCGGCCTGCTCGTCCATCCATCGGGACAGCGGCCATTCGAGCCACCATGCAGCCCAGTCTTTGATCGGCGCGTTGGCTGGATCGGGGAACTGCTTGGTTGGCGGCAGGTCGCTGCGGAGAACCGGATGAGCGAGCAGGAACTCGCGGCAAGCGGCAGCGAGCTTCTCAATTTCCATCCCGGTCCAGAAGGCGTCGCGATCCAGAAGGACTCGTAGGACGACCATCTTGTAGCATTTGTTCAGACTGGAGACTTCAAGCATGGACAGCCATGAGCCGAATGAATCGAATACTTTGCGCTCTTGAGCCGATAGATCTTCTTTCTCAGAGACAAAGCCAAACCACGAACCGAATTGTGCTGCCAGAGAGCGGGGTAAGTATCCGTGATGAAACAACTCGCTTGGAGTTGGCCGGCGCTGGAGATCATCCCGCATGCCACGGTAGGCTTCCACCACTGCCGAGCCTGTTTTGGGCACGAGCTTCAACATCAGCTCCTTGGCCTCGACTTCGAGATCCAGCAGGCAGCCCGGCGGCAGATCCGGAGGCGAGCCTTTGAGGAATTTCTTCAAATCCGCCCACTTAGCGGAATGATTACCCAGTGATAACAGATGAGTGATACGACTAGCGAAGACGCGGTGGTTGCCAACGAAGTCGATGACTTTCAACCGGGACTTGTTCTCGGCGGCACGAAGCCCTCGTCCAAGTTGCTGGAGAAAGATGACTTTTGATTCGGTCGGCCGCAGCATCACCACCCGGTCGACATCTGGCACGTCGAGGCCTTCGTTGAAGAGATCGACCACGCAGAGGGCCTGGAGCTTGCCATCGATGAAATCGGAGAGGCCTGTCTCTTATACACATCTGACGCTGCCGACGATCTACTCTGTGTAGA
>CAJXVQ010000623.1 GCA_913060685.1 uncultured Verrucomicrobiales bacterium | reverse complement strand
GGAGATGCCTTGATTGAAATGCTCCCCGAGAATTCGGAGTGATGAGACCCCGCACCGGGTTTGACTTATCTGCGGAGGTTCCGGGGCCACTTCAGCAATAAGTGGTAACGGAATGGTAACCACAAAACCGAACAGGAAACCCAAAACAGACTGTATCCCTTATTCCATATGGAGCCGCTGGTCGGAATTGAACCGACGACCTATTCATTACGAGTGAATTGCTCTACCCCTGAGCTACAGCGGCTTTTACACCGTAAAAGCGGGTGGAATGTCGCCAGAACCATTGATGAATCAATGCTTTCCTCTGACAGACGTTTCTTATCAGACCCGCTCCATGACGCAATCGCGATTTTTCGGAAGCCCTTTTTTTCTCTAAATTCCACCCTATTTCACGTTTGGACACACTTCCGAGTGCAGCCAAAATTTTCTACCCCGCGAGCAATTCACTCAATCGGGTAACACTTCACATAAAGTCGCCCCATTTCTTGTGACTACATGCTCAGATTTCAGGCGCTAACTGTCCAATCCGAGGAAGTATTGAACGACGAACCCAAACCTAACATCTCAAGTGGTCCAGTTTTTGGAGGTCAAATCAGTCGTCATCGAGGTGGTTGATAATTTTCAAATCACCATCAATGATGGGCGGTGGCAGTGTAATCACTGGCAAACTGAGGACAAGCGAGCGGAGAGTGAAAAAAACGGCGATGAACCAGCTCAATCGGACTTGCGTCCATCGCCGTCCGCCCCTCAAAGGTCGCTCAACCTCTCTACAGAACCACTTTAGAAACCCGCGAGGCGTAACGCCTGCCACCTCGACCAACTTCCGCGCGCCCATGAACTGAGATTGGCGGCATCCTATAAACACGGGATTGGAGGCATTCCTGAAGTCTGTATCCTTCTCCTTTATGAAGCTCTTCCTTACTCTCGCCTTCATTCTTCAATCTTCGTCTTCTCTTTTCGGTGACGACAAACCCAACATTCTCTTCATTTTTTCTGATGACTGGGGCTGGGGAGATCTCAGCTGCCACGGACATCCCTATGTCAAGACGCCCACCTTTCCCAACTCCTCGAAAACTGGGAAATGACCCTCCCCGAAAAAACCACCGGTAACGTCTTCTCCGAACTTCGTCAGAAGAAAGAATAAGCTCACCGGTCAGCCATCCTATAAAATGGGGATGATTGCTTCATGCTTCCCTGCGTAGAGTCATTCTCATGAAATGGCTCCTCGCCCCACTCCTTCTCTCAACAAGCCTGATTCAGGCCAATCCCACGCAGGGAGAGATCATCTACAAGCAGCTTTGTTTTACTTGCCACGGCCCAAATCTTGAAGGAGGCATTGGCCCCTCGCTCACAGATGCCTACTGGCATCATGGATCGTCGCCGGAGGCCATTTTTGAAGTCATCAACCATGGCGTCGAAGGATCAGAAATGATCGGCTATAAGGACGTCTTCCCTGAAACCGACCGGCTCTCCTTGCGGGACTTCCTACTCTCGAAACAGGAAGGAGTCCGGGAAATGGTGCGCTCGATTTACCCACCAGAGTTTTTCAAGGAAAAGCGCCTCACCCCGGAGCTCTTCAAGACCGTCGAGTCCACCTCCCAGACTCTCCTTCCGGAAAACTGGATTTACATGGCGCGAAATGCCGTCGGAGTCATTCGAGTGACCGCCAAGGTCTACATCCGCCAGGCTGGCTCCTATCACTTTAGCATTCGCCGCCTGGGCCGCACCGCTGTCTATTTTCAGGACAAGGAAGTTCACTACTCGGATGACAAAGCTCCCAAAGATCAGGATATCAACAAGCCCATCAGTCTCGAGCCCGGCATCTACTCGTTCGAAATTCTCCACGAAGAAAAGAAAAGCCACTCTTACCGCTTCCACGGCAGCCTAAATGGCCCGACTGGAACTCGCTTTCCCTTATCAGGCCGAAGCCTCCAAGGAAACATCCCCAAGATCATCGTCGCTGGCACCGAGGCCAAAATCGTACGCAAGTGGATCAAAGACCTCCCACCGCGCGCTCTTCTTTGCCTCCTGCCGAACAAGGTCATCGTCGCTTACAACACGGTCGACGGCTCCATCCTAAATGCCTGGCACTCTGCCGAGATCAACCAAACCCCCTCGCTTCCGGATCGAAGCCAAAAGCCTTCCGAAATTAAAGGTGCTGAAATCCCCGAAAGCACCCGCCCCATTCTTAAATCCCCAAACTCCAAGTTCGTCGCATACGAAGCAAAAGGAGCCGCAGCCCTCATTCGCTCCATTGTCGATGGCAAACCGATGACCATCACGATCGCGCCTAAGGGCGATGCCGCCTTCTCCATTTCCACCAAGTAACCCCTTCTCGCCATGAAATTCTTCCTTCTTTTTTTCGCTCTCGTGAGCGTCCTCTCCGCCCAACTTCCCGCCGGTTATCAACTCACAACTGTCCCGCTCCCCAAGGGAGCCGTTACCGTCCTTGGACTATGTCATAAACCCGATGGCACCCTCGCCGTAGCCTCTTGGGAAGGCGAAGTCTGGGAATACAAAAACAAGACCTGGAGCAAGTTCGCAGAGAACCTTATGGAGCCAAATGGCATCTACTTTGACCCCAAAGAAGATGCCTACTACGTCGCTCAAAAACCGGAACTCACCCTCCTCATCGACACCGACAAAGATGGCGTCTGCGATCGCTACGAATGCGTCACCGATGCCTTCGGAATCTCAGGGGAATACCACGAATATCACTACGGCCCCGTCGTCGATTCTCTCGGTCGCAAGTATGCATCTCTCAACCTCGCCGCACGTGGCGACTTCATCGTGCCCGATGGCAAACCCAAGGGGAAAGGCGGAGGAAACATGGCCTACACCGCTCCTTGGCGCGGCTGGGTTTACCGCTCAGATCGTCGAGGCCATTTCCAACCATTTGCTTCCGGATTCCGTTCGCCCTGCGGCATCGGCATGAGCCCGGATGACCAACTCTTCATCACCGACAACCAGGGCGATTGGGTTGCCGATTGCTGCCTCTACCACGTCCGCGAGGGCAATTTCTACGGACACCCCGCTTCCCTTCCAGCACGGCCTGATTTCACCAAAGAAAAAGTCATCTCTATGAAAGCTGCGGACTTCGACAAACTCCGCACTCCTCCCGCGATCTGGTTTCCTCGCGAAGCCATCGCCAACTCACCCGGCAGCCCCGTCTGGGATACCACCGGAGGAAAATTTGGACCCTTTCAAAACCAAATCTTCGTCACTGATCAACGCCAATCAAATTACTTCCGCTGCGGTCTCCAAAAAGTGGATGGCGACCTTCAAGGCTGGTGTGTCGACTTCCTCCGTGGCACCAGCTCCGGCGGGGTGAAACTTGCCTTCGATCAACAAGGCCGCCTTTGGTCCGCCCAGGTCGGGCGCGGTTGGTTCAGCGTCGGCGGTAAGCGCACCGCCCTTCAGTATGCGGAGTGGGATGGCAAAACCACTCCCTTTGCGATCCACTCCACCCAGCTCACGAAGACCGGATTCTCCGTCACCTTCACTCAGCCACTCGGGCAGAAAATCACCCCCACGGTCAGCAATTACCACTACCACTACTACAGCACCTACGGCTCGCCCATGGTGGATCAAAAAGAAATCCCCGTCACCAATCACCAACTCTCGGAGGATCGAAAAACGGCCACCTTTGACGTCCCGCTCACTGCCGGAAAAGTCTATGCCATCAAATTCCCCGGGCAGAAAAACGGAAGCTCCAAGATCCTCGACTTCGACACCATTTACTACACCGCGAACAAACTCCTCCCAGCAAAAGTGGCGCGTCAAAAGAAGGCGCACGCCATCCCTGTCTCTTATACACATCTGACGCTGCCGACGA
>CAJXVQ010000622.1 GCA_913060685.1 uncultured Verrucomicrobiales bacterium | reverse complement strand
CGAGATCAGCCTCGGTCTCGTGGGCTCGGAGATGTGTATAAGAGACAGTTCATGATGACTGCTTAACTAACGTGTGCCGAAGCCGTTCTTCTTTCAAGCGCCATCACAGACGGCTTCTTCGAGCCACCCAGACATTCCAGGCATTCAAAAGTGCCTGATCAATGACACGGCCAACCGCTCCCTCAATCCCCCCGATATCCGACCCAATATGTATCCCAACAAGGTAGCGCCGCCCACCTCGCTCCACCCAGACCGGACCGCCACTCACTCCTTTCGAGGTCTCAAGATCATACCCGAACAAGTTTCCCTGAATCGTGGTCACTTCCCCTTCCCCCTCGAAGAGCTTCGAGCCTGTCGCGCCCTTGACCCGCTTCGATTCCCCCGGATATCCCGCCACTCTGATCACGCTCCCCACTCTTAGAAATTCCGCGGCACGAACAAGTCGGAAGGAATTTCCCTGCCCAAAATCCTTCCCCAAGTCGACAAAACCATAGTCGTGTCGCACCAACAGCTTGCTCGATTTCTTCACCGAGCGATGAGTCAGTCCCGCCTGATATTCAGGAGAGACACTCCAGACCCGGTCCTGAGGCAAACGACCCACATCCTCCCGATCCCGCCGCACAACAGAGTCCGCCGTCTCATCATTCACTTCGGAAACATCCGCCTTCCCAACGGTCAGCTGGATACTCCGAAGACGTCCTTTTTCCGAAGGAGGATCGTAGAGGCTATGCGCCGCCGTCAGGACATAACGCCCGTCGATCAGGGCTCCAGCGCTCGAGGAGTTCTGCCCTAAAACCACCGCAAAATTCCGGTTCATTCTTAAAAAACAAACTCCCTCCGCCTGATCGCTTGGCACCATGGTTTTCTTCCGAATGGCCGGGAGATCTGGCTCCCCTGAATTCGAACAGCTACAGATCAAACTACCGCTTCCCAGCAACAAGACCGCGACCCTGATCTTAAATTTGCATCGGCCTTCCCCTCCTTTCATTGGGATGGTTACACCAGTAAATCCTTGACCACCTTCCCGTGAACATCGGTGAGACGATAGTCACGTCCCTGGAAACGGTAGGTCAATTTCTCATGATCAAATCCGAGAAGGTGCATCCAGGTTGCTTGCAGATCGTGGACATGCACTTTGTCACGGGCCACTGAGAACCCGAGATCATCGGACGCCCCGTGGGTGTAGCCCCCCTTCACGCCCCCGCCGGCCATCAGCATGGTGTAGCAATCGGGGAAGTGATCCCGGCCCAACACCTTGCCTTTGGCAGTCCGGCCTTCACGGAACGGAGTTCGGCCAAATTCGCCGCCCAAAATAATGAGCGTGTCATCCAGGAGCCCTCGCTCTTTCAGGTCCTTGATCAGCGCCGCCACCGGCTTATCCATGGTTGCACATTTTGAGGTTAAACCATCCCGGATATCTTCTTTGGGATTGGTGCCGTGGAAGTCCCACCCCCAATCAAAAAGCTGCACGAACCGCACCCCATCCTCCGCAAGACGTCGCGCCAACAAGCAATTGTTGGCGAAGCTCGAAGCCCCGGGCTCAGCACCGTAGGCTTCCAGTGTTTTCGGTGATTCCTTGGAAATGTCCATCACCTCGGGCACCGACATCTGCATGCGGAAAGCCAGCTCATACTGAGCCATGCGCGTCAGCGTTTCCGGATGGGCAAAATCCTTCAAGGCCGCCTCATTGAGATCGCGCAAAGCATCAAGGCTCGAGCGGCGCAGACTGCGATTCATGCCCGGTGGGTCGGTCACATAAAGAACCGGATCCCCTTTTGAGCGACACTGCACGCCTTGATAAACGGATGGGATAAAGCCCGACCCAAAGGAACTCTTTCCTCCATTGGGCTGCACCCCGCTTGAGATCAAGACGACGTAACCTGGCAAATTTTGATTCTCGGACCCCAGTCCATACGTGGTCCAAGCTCCGAAGGTCGGCCGACCCGGTTGTTGGAAGCCGGTGTGAACAAAGAGCTCCGCAGGAGCGTGATTGAAATGATCGGTCGTCATCGAGTTGATGACGCACAAATCATCCGCCACTTCGTGCAAATGAGGAACGGCATCCGACATCCAGATGCCGTTCTTTCCGTACTGCGCAAACTTGCGGGGACTCCCCATCAACTTCGGGGTCCCGGAGGTGAAGGCGAACTTCTTCCCCATGATATATTCATCCGGACATTCCTGTCCGTCACGCTTCACCAACTCGGGCTTGTGATCCCACATGTCCAGATGTGGAGGAGACCCGGTGAGGTGCAAATAAATCACCCGCTTTGCTTTGGCTGCAAACGGAGGAAGTTTCGGCATCAGCGGATTGCCGGGAGCCTCCAGAGCATGCACATCCGTGGCCAGCATATCGGCAAGGGCAACGCCACCGAGACCCATCGAGCATTGCTTGAAGAAGTGCCGCCGGGTTTTGTATTGGAGACTTTCGAGTTGTGGATTCATCTGATCGTAAAAAGTGAGATTTGATGGGGATGGGTTGCTAGCGCTTCATGAGCATCTCATCGAGATTCAACATGATGTTGCCGATGACCGTCAAAGTGGCCAGATCGACAACATCGACAACATCGGCTCCCTTTGGCACCGGTCCGATAGGGTTCGTTGCCATCTCTTTAGCGAGCTCGGAATCAGCAGCATAAGTTGAACGCGCTTCTTCAAACAGCGCCAGCAAGCGCGCGGCTTCCGTGCGATTTGGCTTGCGGGCAAGACAAAGTCTGAAGCCATATTCCAATCGCTCCGCGGTCGTCGCACCACCTTCACCCAACATCCTTCGGGCGAGAGCCTGCGCGGCTTCGATATAGACCGGATCATTCAAGGTCACGAGAGCCTGAAGCGGGGTATTGCTGGTCCCTCGCCGGACCGTGCAAACCTCGCGATTGGGCGCTCCAAAGGTGGCCATGGAAGGGTATGGGCTGGAGCGGCGCCAGCTGGTATAGATCCCACGCCGAAATTTGTCTTCACCGGCACTGGTCTTCCAATCAGTTCCCCCGCCAAACGCGGCTTTCAGACCAAGATTGGGCTGGGGAGGACGCACCGGAGCACCATGCATCTTCGAACTTAATAAACCTGAGACCGCAAGAGCCTGATCCCGGATCATCTCTGCCGTGAGCCTGATTCTGGGACCGCGTGCGACCAAGCGATTGTCAGGATCGCGGGCCGCCATCTCATCCGAGACATGGGAACTCTGCTGATAGGCTGATGACATGACCACCAGCTTAAGAAAGCGCTTCACATCCCATTCCCCTTCCATGAATTCGATCGCCAACCAATCCAACAATTCCGGATGGGATGGCCGTTCACCCTGCGAGCCGAATTCCTCGCTCGTCAAAACAATCCCGACCCCAAACAGGCTCTCCCAAAAACGATTCGCAACCACGCGCGCGGTCAACGGATTGTCTTTCCTCACCAACCACTTCGCCATCGCAAGACGATCCCGGGCCATCCCATCGGGAAGATCTCCAAAGACTTTGGGAATCCCGGCCGAGACTTCGTCACCCAGACTCTGGTAGCTGCCACGCAATTGAATATGAGTCTTACGGTGTTTTGCCTCCGGCAGATCCCGCATCACGGGAACAGACGTCAACGGTTTGAGTGCCGCCAGCTGCTTCTTAAGATCGTTGATCTTTTTAAGGTGAGCGGTCGCCTCCGAACTCGATTTTGCATAAAGGCTCATCAAGGCCGCCTTCCCGGCAGCGCTGCGCTTTGAGGAATCTTTCTTGAGGATGGCGATCATCGCAGCTGACAATGCCACGGAAGGTCCCGACGAATCGGTGACCGAAATGCGGAACCGACCCAGGGCATGATTGGGATCTGTCTCTTATACACATCTGACGCTGC
>CAJXVQ010000621.1 GCA_913060685.1 uncultured Verrucomicrobiales bacterium | reverse complement strand
TACACAGAGTAGATCGTCGGCAGCGTCAGATGTGTATAAGAGACAGGTGTTAGAGTTTTTGGGTCTTCCCCAAACGCTCACTCCCCATGTCTACTACCGTCGATCGCAAACAGCATATCAAAGTCCGCGAAAGCCAACTGGAAATCCCTTCCGACCGCGCTGCCATCACCGAGGACTTCGAAGGGAAATTAGCGGATGCCCAAACCCAGCTCGAGGCGCTGCAAACTCAACGTCAGGAACTCGAACGGCAAAAAATCGCCCTCGAGGACCTGAACCAGCGCAAGCAGGAGTTCCTCAACGGCCAGCTCGACCTGACGGAAAAATTCTCAACCGCAGTCACGACCATTGAGCGTGAACTCTTCGAGTCCAAGCAAGAGATCGATGATCTCGATCAAACCCGTGCCGCCTTCGTCAACCATCTTAACCGGATCGAATCACTCAATCCAGAGGCCTGGCCCAAGGAATCACTCAGCATCGAACTTCAAAAAGCCCTCATCGTTCTCGACAAGGCCGAAGAAGAATTTGAGCAAGCCGTCTCTTATTTCGCAGGTACCCGTAAGAGCAACGTCTTTGGAGGCCCCGGTGGCTCCGTTCGAGGCATGGCCAGTCAGACCGATTTCCAAACCATGCTCCGCAATGGTCTCGCCTTCAACCTCCCGGTTATCATCCTGGGATCAATCGCCCTCCTCATTTATCTCTTCAAGTAAACCATCACGGCCATGTTTTTTCGTAAAATGAAACGCCAGACGTCCGCACCCTCGCTCGACGAACTTTCCGCACTCGATTCGGAAATCTCAAAGTATGAGTCATTGATTGAAAATGCTCCCTTGAAGTTGCTCGAACAAAAAGAACGCGAGCGGACTACCATGCCCGCGCCCGATGACCTCGAACAGCGCCAACGCGAGCGTCGCTTTTATGCCGACCTCAGCCGTGGCCAGATCATCAACGAACGGCGCTACCGCACGCGAAACACCGTCCTCTTCGTCCTCCTCCTCGCAGCTACAGCCTCCGTCTGCTGGTGGATCTACACTGAGCTCGTTCGCCACGGCGTTCTTTCCTAAAAAGATCCCCTTTCGCCGCTCTTTGCGGTTCCATCTCGAGCGCCTCCGGTACATCCTCCGCGCATGGCTGATCCTCATATCGACGTCCGCTACGTTGCCAATCTCGCTCGCATTAATTTGAGCGACGAAGAAGTCACGCTCTACAGCACCCAACTCGAAGACGTCATGGGCTACATCGAGAAACTCTCCGAGGTCGACGTCGAAGGCATCGAGCCCACGGCCCACGCCTATGAGCTGACCAACCGTGTTCGCAGAGACATCCCGGTTCCCGGCATTCCTGCCGAGGGATTCCTCCAAAACACCCCGGACCAAGCCAACAACCAACTCCGGGTCCCCAAGGTCGTCGACGCCTAAACACGCTTCATCATGTCTCTCGCAGCATCCTCTCTCAGCTCGCTCCGCCGACAACTGACCGCCGGCGAAATCTCCGCCCGCGACATTGTCGAAGATGTCATCGTCCAGGTCTCGGCACGCGATGGCAACATCGGAGCCTTCCTCTCCCACGATCCCGAAGCAGCCCTCGCCGCCGCCGATCAAGCCGACCTTTCCCTCCCTCTTGGCGGACTCCCGATTGGCATCAAGGACAACATCAATGTCTTGGGCCAGCCCTGCACCTGCGCCTCAAAATTTCTCAAGGACGCCTTCACCTCGCCCTATGACGCCACCGCGATTTCCAAGCTCAAAGCAGCAGGAGCCATCCCCTTTGGTCGAACGAATCTCGATGAATTCGCAATGGGTTACTCCACCGAAAATTCCGGTCTCCAAACCACTCAGAACCCGGCCGCGCCCGGCCATATCCCCGGCGGTTCATCGGGCGGCTCCGCTGCCGCCGTAGCCGCAAACCTCATCCCTGCCACCCTCGGATCCGACACCGGCGGCTCTATTCGCCAACCCGCCAGCCACTGCGGAGTCGTAGGCTTAAAGCCCTCGTATGGTCGCATCTCCCGCTACGGACTGGTCGCCTTTGGCTCGTCGCTCGATCAGATCGGACCACTGACGCAAACCGTCGAAGATTCCGCCCTCCTGCTCAATGCCCTCGCCGGTCTCGACCCGCGCGACTCCACCTCGCTCAACGACCCCGTCCCCGACTACACCGAAGGCCTCGACCAAGGCGTCGCCGGAATGAAGCTCGGGCTACCCAAAGAATACTTCACTGACGGGATCTGCCCAAAAGTCCGCGAACGCGTCGAGTCCGTCGCCAAAAAACTCGAATCCCAAGGGGCTGAAATCGTGGAGATTTCCCTCCCTCACACTGAATACGCCGTCGCCACATACTATATTATCGCGCCGGCCGAAGCTTCCTCAAATCTCTCTCGGTTTGATGGCGTCCGCTACGGCAATCGGACGGAAAACCCGGAAGATATGCTCGCTCTCTACAAGGACAGTCGCGAAGCCGGATTTGGCCCGGAAGTGAAGCGTCGCATTATCCTCGGCACCTACGTCCTCTCATCCGGATACTATGACGCCTACTATCTCAGGGCTCAAAAAGTCCGCACCTTGATCCGCCGCGACTTTGAAGAAGCCTTCCAAAAGGTCGACGCGATCCTCACCCCGGTCGCTCCTGAAACCGCACCCAAGATGGGCACCGCTTCCGAGGATCCTCTCAAACACTATCTTGCCGACATCTTTACGATCTCGGCAAATCTTGCTGGCAACTGCGGGATCTCGGTTCCTCTTGAACCCATCGACGGACTACCGGTCGGCCTGCAAATCCTCGGACCCCATCTCGGAGAACAGACCATCCTCCGCTGCGCCAGCGCGGTCGAGAAGAGCTAGAGTTCATAATTCAGCTCATTTCCCAAAAAGAAAGACCGCCTCTGATCGAGGCGGTTTGTCCTGAAATTCTCTGGTTCGAAAAGCCCTCTACCAATCCACGTTCTGACCCCGGGTGTCAATGTGGACAAAGCTGGAATAGCGCCCAATTCCTCCCTTGAAAAACCCCTTGGAGCGAACGTGGCGCGCCGCCCTCGCAACAGTGCTCGTAGACGCATTAAATTGCACATCAAGCGCAAAATTCTGCATGTGCCATGAACGAGTCTTGGCTCCAGGGCAGCGTCCGTTGTATGCCGGACTGCGGTAAGCTGAAACCACAGCTTTCACCGGTTTACCGACGGTCGCAGCAACCCGGTCGGTTGCTTTGAGCGTCCCGGCCATCGACCGCCACATTGAGCGCGGCGGTAATGAGTTCCAAAGACTCCCCTTGGTCTTGGCGTGGGCCTGGATGACTTGAAGAGGTGTCACATATTTCAAACGGAGTCCCTCAATATATTTGGCGTAGCTCTGAACATTCTTCTCGCCTTGAAGCGAGATCCAACGGGTGGACACAGTTGAGAGATCAATTGGAGGGGATTGGCGAAACAAGAATCCGTGAGAGACTTGAGTCGTGGCAACGAGACCGGTTGCGGTCACGGCAGTGGCCGCAAGAAAACTGCGGCGAGTGGGTAGAATAAGACGAGAATCCGCGTCGAAATTTTGCATCGCGGCGATAGATTGCACATTCCGTTTTATTTGGCCACAAAAATATTAAAACGTGCCAACTTCACTTGACCTTTCACATTTTTGAAGTTTTTACAAAAAAAAGGTCACTCATTCACAATCCAGATAAGCGTCGATGAATAAAGAAGGGAAGAGGCACATTGAACGCGACTGTAAATTGCTTCAAAATCCGCCTCGGAGAACCCTCTTCATCCCTCCCCCCCCAAAGTCTCGACGAAATGAAAACCAATCTCTTAGTGCTGTCTCTTATACACATCTGACGCTGCCGACGATCTACTCTGTGTAG
>CAJXVQ010000620.1 GCA_913060685.1 uncultured Verrucomicrobiales bacterium | reverse complement strand
CTACACAGAGTAGATCGTCGGCAGCGTCAGATGTGTATAAGAGACAGATTATTGATGGCTGGTGTGAAAATACGCCAGAAAAAATCTAGGCCCAACGGTATCGGAGATGCCTTTGATTCAAGGATTTCAGCCTCTGATAGCTGTTCACGGCAGGGGCAGAATTCACTCCATGTTGCTGGGTGGAGTCCCCAATTTTGGTAGGCAGGAGCTAGAAGTGATCGTCATTCTTTGGATAATTTGACGGAGCCCAGCTTGATCAAGCGCTCGATCTCTGGAGCGAGAGCTTCCGCCATGATGGCGTAGCCTGCGGGGGTGAGATGAGTGCCGTCCGTGAACAACTTGGGCTGGATCGTGACCTCTGCATTGAGGAAGCAATCCTGGAGATCGAGGAAGACGACCTCGTCTTTGGGGTAGCGATAGCTGGCGAGGATCTTGTTGGTCTCAGCGCACTTGGCCCATTTTGCCTCGTTCTTCACCGGGAGGATGCCAAGGACGATCACGCGGGTCTTTGGGAGCTTGCGGCGAAAGGCTTGTGCGATGGCGCGGATGCCATCGGCCACTTCATGAGGCGGGGTCTTCATGCCAAGATCCCACTTCACCTTTCCACCGTCGCTTTGCGTGACTCCGTAGTTGTTGGTGCCGCAGAGGAGGACGGCGACGCGAGGAGCCTGGCCTTTGGAGAAATCGAGATTTCCATTGGCGGCCCGGTAAAGCATCACCGGGGTGATGTCTCCTGAGTTCCCCATATTGAGGGGGCGGTATTTTGCGAAGTGTTTTTCCCAAGCGGTTTTGCCCTGGGCGCCCAGCCGGGACCACATCAGCGTGATCGAGTCGCCAAAAAATACGAGCTGAGAAGCGTCTGCCTCCGTGACCTCTTGATTCACCCGTTTGAATTCACCATGCCAGTAGCCATCCTGGATCTTTTCCGGAATTGTGGTGCTGGATGAAGCCGCGACCGGATCCGAAAAATTCGGCCCGGCTTCCTCTGATCGGCCATTGCTCACGAAGATCACGAAGATCAATGAAAGCGGCAGGAAGAAGGGGCGAGTTCGCTGGAAAATCATGCCAAACCTTGGTTCCAGCCAGGCAGCTTGTCGAGGATGTCTGTTTCACAGCATTTTCAGGTGTCGCACCAAAACTGAGCAAGGCATCGTTTAATCTGGGGCTGTCCGGACTCGACGGAGAATGAGAAAAGCGTGAGCGTATTGATCGGCACCAGACCGGCGGTGAATTCAAAGACGTTGTTCGACCCATCGGGGTCGGGCAAGGGACCGGCATCGGGATTGTCGAACTCGGTTACCTCCGTTACGGGATCGTGCCGCATCTCGCATCTCGCTTCTTTCCACTGGCCTCGAACCACTGCATTGATCTCCCCTTTCTTTCCGATCTCAACAAGCCCCTCCCAAAGCAAAGCCCTGCTGGCAGCTCCCAAGACTTGCCAAACCGTTCCCCCTGACCACAGTTCTCCCATGGCCTTCTGGGACTTTCTCTCAAACAATAAGACGAATCACTCCGAGAACCCGCTGCCAGGTATTGACGACTTCCTTCGCGAACATCTTGAAATGGGCGAGCGCCTGTTTTTGACCACTCGTTCAAATGGACAGCGGGTCGCCTTGGCCCTCGCTCCGCTGACCGCCCGCAGAAACAAGTACAACGTTGAAGTGGAGGATGCACCTGCCACCATTCTGGTGGAGGGACAGAAGTCACTCAATACGGCCGAGTGGTACCAGGGATCGTCTCCCGAACTCTCGTGTGATCAGGGGAAGCCAGTTGGCCGGGACCCGTTCGCTCCCGGAATGAATGTGGACGGCGGGTTGCAATTTTCATTCGTTGAAAAAGCGCCCCCTTTCCATGAAGCCCACGGACTGGATTGGTGGGCGGAGGAGGATGGACAAACCCTGCGCACTCTTCTCAATTACCATACTCTTCCCGAGTCCCGTCTCCTTTGGCGGCAATATGATCCGAAGGCGGAGTCTCTCCCTCCGATCACACCGCTCATGGAGATCAGCGCCTTTGTTGGAGCTTGGACGCGCTACCACTACGTCGAGGGAAAAGTTGTGATCGACTCCTCAGAGGGATCGGGTTTCTCCACGGAGGGTGGGGAGTCTTGGTCGGAGAAGATCATCGTCTGGGAGGATGGCGCCGTGAGCGTCATGGACGACGCGCCGGCTTATCGCGGACAACTCCGCAATTCCACGATTCAATGGGATAGACCTGTCGCCGGTCCTGCCCCCGAAGGAACGCGAGCATCCTCCAGGCATTTCCAGCCCTATGACGGACCGGTGGAACTGAATGGCGATGAACTCACAATCGGCGGCTACACCTTTACCCGCGTTCAGGACACGGAGCCCGCCTAACAACCTGCTGAATTTCCCGTTAATGTTCCGCAGAAACCTCTGCAGGCACTCACCACTGGCGGCTATCGGGTTGGCTCCCGTTGATGACGTCGGACGATGTTTTCAAAGCTTGTGCAGCCCTCTGGAAACCACTCGTCTGCGCATCCGGTGAGCAAGAGCTGTAGCCCGATCAGGATTCGGGGCATGAGTTTCGAGTTCGTGGGTGCTTTCGCTCATCCCGGAGTCTGGTCGGGAGAGGGGGCTTCATGCCAAGATCCCACTTCATCTTTCCGCCGTCGCTTTGCGTGACTCCGTAGTTGTTAGTACCGCAGAGGAGAACGGCGACGCGAGGAGCCTGGCCTTTGGGAAAATCGACGTTCCCATTGGCAGTCCGGTAAAGCATCACCGGGGTGATGTCTCCGGAGTTTCCCATGTTGATGGGGCGGTATTTCCTTAATCTGCGGTGTCTTCCAATAGCTTGGCGAGCTCGACTTTATTTCCGTTGTCATTGATCATCTCAGAGCCCTCCTGCAGGAGTGATGCAATGTCCGCTCGATAGAGTTCCTTCATGATTGGAGGCATGGAATTGAGTTTGGCAACCGATTGTTCGTGGGAGTGAATGAAGGCCCCTCTTATTTCTTCAACAAAATGTGCTCGCCTCGGACCATTGACCGGGAGTTCCTTTGCCCAAGCGATCGCTTCGTCGGGGGATTTGGCATGCCAGATGGAGAATGCACTGGCACTCGCCGAGGGGATCAGCCTGCCGGGGAGCCCAGACACGAAGTCCATCGTTTGCTGAGGGTCGTCGCCGGCTAAGGAATACATCGCGCTCCCAAAGCGGGAGGGAGACATTCCCTACGCCCTTGGAGAAGCCAGGAATGTTCGGAATCCCTCGGGGTCGGCTTGAGCCAAACGACCGCTTAAGCTCAAGAATATCTCGTTCATTGTTCGAGGGTCATCGACATCATCAAACCAAGATATTTTTTCAAGACCCTTAAGATCTCCCGGTCCGCAGTCAATTCGGTCTCAGAGTTGATGAGCAAGGGCGAGGACGGCCTGATGATGAACTTCTGGAGACTCGATGCGCGCGAGCAAATCTCGTGGACTCACGCCCTTAGAGGCAGCGGAAGCACTCATGATCTGTTGGATTGATTTTCCCAGCAATCGTCCTGAGAGAGATTCCTAGCTCCAATCTAAAGCGGCAGCGGGATCGACTCCGCCCCAGAATTTCATGAAAGTGGGCATCAACCCCCTCCCCCCTCTGCTCCGCTCCAAAGGCGGCTTCAAAGCCCTCCCGCCAAAGGAAAATTCTAGCAGTTTTTCTTCCGTTTCCGGCTTGCGCTGAGGCCGTAGCAGAATCGAAATGGAGTGGAGGTAGCCGCAGGCAAACTCTTAGCCTCTGTCTTCCCAAGCGGGCGCGCCATTATTTTGATTTGGGAACTTCTTTGAGGAGTTCTTTGACTGTCTCTTATACACATCTGACGCTGCCGACGATCTACTCTGTGTAGA
>CAJXVQ010000619.1 GCA_913060685.1 uncultured Verrucomicrobiales bacterium | reverse complement strand
GAGATCAGCCTCGGTCTCGTGGGCTCGGAGATGTGTATAAGAGACAGGTTCAGGGATGGGAAGTCCGGCAAGTTCACAGAGGGTGGGATAGATGTCGGTGAGGGTAACTGCTTGTTGGGATTTCACACCGTCTTTGCTGAGGCCCGGAGCGTGGATGAAACAGGGGACGCGGGTGGCTTGATTCCAGAGAGTAAACTTTTCCCAGTTCTCCTTTTCTCCAATGTGGAAGCCGTGATCCGACCATAGGACGACGATGGTGTTGTCGTTTTCGGGAGAGCTTTCGAGGGCGTCGAGGAGGCGTCCGAGTTCATGATCAACATAGCTGATACTGGCGAGGTAGCCGCGCATCAGGTGCTTCCATTGATCATTTTTGACGACCCACTGATGCCATCTTTCCCGACCGTGTGAATGGGCGTCGGCAAGATCGTTCTTGAGATGTTTGGGGAGTTGGACTTCCTCCATTGGGTAGAGATCGAACCATTTTTGAGGGACCTCCCAGGGGATGTGCGGGCGGAAGAGTCCAACGGCGAGGAAGAGTGGTTTGTCCTGCTTTTTCTTCATCTGCTCGATGGCCCAATCGGTGGTCAGCTCATCGCCGAAGCGGTGTCCGGGATCGAGGGGGGCAGCCCCAAAAAGTTGATTGCCGAGCGGGCGGCCCGGAGAGAGTCCGGCCTTGGCGTCGGGGATGAGATTGGGTCGCGGCCAATCCTTGGAGATGGGATCGAGGGGATCTCCGCGATACTCGTCCCAAGCTTCGGGATCGTTTTGGGAATCGCCGGGAGTCCACTGAAGAGTGTGGAAGAGTTTGCCTCCCCCGGCAGCGTGGTATCCGTTGTTGCGGAAATGCTGCGAGAGAACGACGGCATTTTTTAGGTGCGCAGACTCATGTCGCCAGCGAGGTCCGTGGGCTCCGAAGGAGTTTCGATAAATCCCGGAGGTGGCGGGGTGCACTCCGGTCATGACTGCGACACGCGAAGGATGGCAGGCGGGGGCGGCGCAATGAGCGTTGGCAAAGGTGACCGAGCGTTTGGCGAGACGCTCGAAATTCGGAGTTTTTACTCCGGGATGGTTGGCGAGGGGTGAGATATAGTCGTTGAGATCATCAATGGAGATGAAGAGGACGTTGGGGCGATTGGACCTTGTATCCCGGGCATCGTCCGCAGGGGCAGCGATTCCTGAATTCGAGAGGAGAAGAAGTAAAATGAATTTCATGAGACTAAGATTGGGAATGATCTGAAGTTTGGTGATCATGAGGAAGGATTACTTTTGGATACCGTCGCAGGAATCTGGTTAATCCACATTGTGCTCCAATGTGATATTCTGAAAGGCGCGTTTCGCACATAGATGACGGGGTTGGTTTTTACCTATGACGGAGTGGGCTCAAAGGAGTTGCTTTCTTGGGGCAGGGGCCACAGGTTTTTACCGGAGATGCTCAAGCTCACGGATGACGTCGAGTTCAGTGGGATGGAAACCTGGTGTAAAAGGGACAGGTTGTCTCTTGGTTTTCTGGTTGAAGGCTCTTTGCAATCGTTATAGGTCAACGACATCCTTTAGGGGGAAATGAAATGGGTAAGACATCAGAAATAGCTACAGATAAGGAAGTGGCTGAAAAAAGAGGCTCTTTTGGAAAGTTGATGTCGCTTGTCTTGATGTTTTTCGCGCTCATTTTTCTTACGATCGGAGAATCGGCGGGGCAGGATGTCGCGGGGCAGGAGATTCTCTATCCGGGCAAAGAGTTTGCAAAACTCGATACCTTTGAAGGGGTGAATCTGGAAGATGCCGATAAACTCTATGGGAAGAAGGACTACAATGGCGCTTTTGCCGCCTATAAGGCCTATTCGTTTGAATTCGCGAAAAGCGAGGCGCTTCCTTATGTCTTGCTCCGGATAGGCCGCTGCTTGCAAAAAGTGGAGAAACGAAATGCCGCCATTAAGGCTTATCAGGATGTCGTTGATTACTTTCCGGATGCGGTGCGATATGCAGCAGCGGCACTCTATCACATGGGAGAGTGCCATGGGCTCAATGGTGACGATGCCAAGAAAACGGCGGTTTGGGCGAAGATGGTCAAGGATGATGATTATGTCACCCAGCCAAATTCCGGAACTGCGTTGACTTTCCTGGGAAACGCCATGACGAAGCTCGGGAAGTTTGATGAAGCAACCGAATATCATTGGCGAACTGCAGTGGCTTTTGTGAAGACGAACACGCGAGCGGCTGCGGATGCGAGGAATGCCGTGGTGGCCTATTATGTGTGGCGTAGTCCCAATCACGAGAAGCTCAAGGGATTTTATGTCGAAGCCAGCGGTTTCGACGGACGGGGCCAGAAAATAGAAACTCCCGAAGATGATCAGCGCTATTGGACGGTAGTGTTGGCAACTGCTCTCGGAACGAAAGCGGAGGACGCAAGCCGACAGAAAACCTGTGCTTACTGGGGCGCGAAATTTGGAGATCGATTCGTGGATAACGATGTTCTTCGCAAACAGTGGTGTGATGTTCTCCTGGTCAGTGATAAAGATGCTCCTGCTTGGAAGGTTCGAATGGACAAGCAGTTTGCCCAACAGCCAGCGACAATGAAGCGTATTCTAACGTGGTGCGACTATTACAAGGTTGATCCCAAGATGCGCTCTGTGTTCTTTGCCGAACAAAGCAAGACTCTGGTCGCAGGGATGAAATCGGACGAGAAGATGGCGTTAATGAATTCCCTGAGGCATCCCCTCGGAATGCACGACGAGGCTCAATCGGTAATGCGCTCTGTCCGCACCGAAGGCCTGAGTGATGAGCAGATGGTGGGCTATGGCTCCTTCGTTGGGAATTACGAACCGGAGGAAACGGTCCTGCGGTATTTTGCAAGAATCAAAGACAAGGCAATGGGGTCGAAGGCGCGCTATGATTACTACAATCAACGGAGTCATCGCAATCCGCCGAACATGGAAAAGGCTCTCGTCGAAATTGAGATCCTGTTGAAGGACCCCAAATACGCGGCCGGCCTCGTGATGCGACGTGCCAATTTTCAGCAAAGTCTCGGGCGATTCGAGGAGTCGATTAAATCGTATCGTTCTGCCAACGAACAGCCGGCTTCAACCTGGGGTGTGACCGATTGCCTGGTGGCTCTCAAGCAATACGGGAAAGCCGTTCAAGCAGTTCAGCAGCTGGAGTCGGTTGGAGGAAATGATGCCTCCCAGGCTTGTCTGAAGATTGCCGATATTTACAAAATCAGTGGTGATAAAGGAAAGGAAGTGACCCAACTGAGGCTTGTCTTGAAGCGTTACCCCAAGAGCGCGCAATCAAGTGAAGCCCACAATCGCCTGGAAAGCTACGGTGTGGCCTTGATTGGCGGAGAAGCCGAGGCTGTAGAATAAGAAGCAAAATTTTCATGATGAGAGATTTTAGAATGATCAAGCGGGTGGCGGGAATATTACTCGCGGTGTTTGCCATGATGACCGGGGTTTCGGTTGCGCAAGAAGCGGGTGATCAACCGGTTCGCGAGCGAGCTGCTGTTGGAATCGATCGACGGGCCAAGCACCTTTACGACAAGGCGATGGAGTTGATGGAGTACAAGCAGTATGAGCGTGGGCTGGCGATGTTGAATACGGTGGTGCGTGACAACCAGGGAGAATTGCTGGCTCACATGGCTCATATGGAGATGGGACGGCACTTTCTGGATCAACGTAAAACCAAGGAAGCTCTCAGCCATTTCATGTTGCTGACCCGCCTGCTGGCTCCAGAGGCAGGCGAGAAGCAAGCGGAAGAGGTTGTCGCTCTCTATCATGAGGCCTTGTTTCAAGCAGGGTTTAGTCAATATCAGGCGGGTCAATACCTGTCTCTTATACACATCTCCGAGCCCACGAG
>CAJXVQ010000618.1 GCA_913060685.1 uncultured Verrucomicrobiales bacterium | reverse complement strand
AATTCGGCGATTTTGGACCAAAAACTCAAAAAAAATGCGAAACTTGGGTTAACGATTGGGAAGACTTGATTGGTATCCATCCAAGGCCTTCAGCATTCCTACTGGAATCTCCGTCGGTTTGGTAACGCCATTGGTCGCTTGCATGCAGGCGATTTCCTGGACACCGCGAGCCGCAAGCGTCTCGGAAAATCCGCGATCCCCACCATCGCTCTGTTTGTAGTATTCGAAAGCCATCTCGACCCGGTTGCCACCCATGGCATGTAGCCGCATCCGGATGACAATTTCGTCAAAGGCATGTAACTCATGGAAGTATTCACAGGAACAACGGGAGGTGGCGAGGACCAGCCCCTTGCTCAATGCCTGGATTACCTCGGGACAGTGCTCCTTGATAAACATTTCGCGGCAACGTCCCTGCCAGGCGATATGGTTCGCATAGTAGACGTTACCGACGACGTTGGTCTCTGCAAAGCCGACGGTGTGCCGGTATTCGAAGGCAGGGCCGGGGAACTTGGTCTCGTCTCCTTCTTGGAAAATGACATCCTCTGGCATGGCAGATAGAGCAGCCGTGATGCAGATGGCATCCCCTGCCGCCTGCGCGTCAATTACCGAGGAGTAGATCGCAGTGTCTCCCGAGTTAAGAACCACCCATCGTAATGACGAATCAGGATCCACTACCAGCGGTGCTGCTGCCGCGAGCCCTGCCTTCTTCATCGCCTCGCGGACCGTCCAAACTCGGGTCGCTGAAACATCAAGATCCTCCTTCGTAATTCCTCCGACGATCTCTGCGAGCTTGAATCCTTCCGCGCCCAGCAGCGAGGTCCACTCGTAAGATTCTTTGTGGACAACCGATTGCAAATCGCAGCCGAGTGGAATCGTACTATCAACGTTCAATTTCCAATCGTTGCTGTAGGCCACCGATCTGAACCGCGCATCGCCCGACGGATCGGGCTTGCCGTCTGGCCGATGCTGCGCATCGGAGGACGGCTTTCGGTTTCTTTCCGTTTCAGTCACCGGGGCCATCGAAACACTCAAGTCAGCCGCAGGCATGCTGGCGGCGATCCGGCGTTCGAAGAATGGGGCGATCAAGGGAGGGGCATTGAGGCGCAAGTTTGGTGGCTCGCCCATCACCCGCAGGGTGATCCCACTCCAACGCTCGACCGTCTGGCCATTGAGGTCGAAGATCGTCAAGTCGTAGACGAGCTCGTCGCCTCGATCAGTGATCTCCTTGGCGAACATCCGGTAGGACTGGAAAGCATCGAGCACGCCTGCATCGATCTCATCGACGGCGATCGGGATCACGATTTTGTGAGGGATGCAGGCCTGAATCGCATGCAGAGCCGCGTCGCGGGCACCAGCATCACCTAGCAGGCATACCTGTGGGAGTTCGCTCGAAAACCACCGGGTGGAGCCGTCGGACGACAGCCTACTGCTGCAGCGACGTGCTTCGATCAACTGGTATCCCTCGATCCGCTGGAAGCGCCCGTCTTGAAAAAGCACGTTGTGATAGAGCGCCTGATCAGGGTCGAAGGGTTTGATCTCATCTACGGGCAGAAGCTGAATTTCAGGATCTGCGAGGAGCTCTCCGCCAATCTCCTCCAAGTGGCAGCGCGCCTCGATATGATTCACCTGGAATTCGGTGGTCGAGCAGCGGATCGCCAATAAGATCTCACCGTTTGGATCCGCGAGGGCGCTCAGGCGCAACGTGACCGGATCACCCTTTCCGTCCGCAGAAGCGATGATAGCTTTGCGGAATACGAGGTTCCGGAATCGCGGCGAGTGCGCCTTGCCATCCACTTGCATCAGCGTGACCGCGGCTTCGGTCATGGCCTCCAGGGCCATCACCGCCGGAAAAAGTCGCTCGCCGTTGAGCACGTGATCGTCGAGATAAGGATCTGATTCTACCGACAGCTGCCACTCGGCGATCAGCTCGGTCTCCGGATAGTAGACCGGGATCGAATCAATAAAGCGCAAGGGTTCCAAGACTGGTCGATCGAACGTGATCGTCGGTGGACTGCCGAAGCGACCGGAGACTATCAGGCGTGTCGGGAGATCTGGTGTATCGATCAAGCGCAGGAACTCCTTCACCCCGGCGTCGATCGGGATCGGCGAGATCCCTTGGGCATGGAGGGCGTCGAGCCGCCCAAGCCGCTGTCCCATACCAGTGCCTGACCAGACTGACCATTCGATCGCCCGACAGCGGCAGTTTGGGTAACGCGACTGAAAGGCATCTGTCTCGTGGCTTAACCACTCGTTTGCCAAGGCGTAGTCCGCTTCGCCCTGTAGGCCGATGCGGGCTATGATGGAACTAAAGGTGACTAGCAACTTGAGCTGTTCCGGCTTGATTGCGGCCAGCAGGTTATTGAGCCCATCGATCTTTGGCGAGATAGTCGCCTTGAGGTCTGCGAGTGACAAGTTCACGACCGTGCGTGGGTGATTCAATCCTGCACCGTGGACGATGCCGGTAACCGGCG
Source organism: uncultured Verrucomicrobiales bacterium (assembly GCA_913060685.1). GTDB lineage: Bacteria > Verrucomicrobiota > Verrucomicrobiia > Verrucomicrobiales > Akkermansiaceae > SW10. Next base: position 1,387 of record CAJXVQ010000618.1, on the reverse strand, counting down.
AACCGAGTTCGGCGACGGCGGTACCGACTGCGGCGGCCACCGCGGCGGCATCGGTGACATCGACGGGTTGATAACTCACGCGTAGCTCGGCTTTGCGCAAGCGTTCCAGATTGTTCGCCAGCTCAGGGTTTTTCTGCGGAGCTGATCGCCCGAGAATCAGGAGTGCACAGCCGGTCCGGCGCGCGAGCTGGAACCCGCACTCGGCACTGATGCCCTTGCCGCCGCCAGTCACGAGCACCACATCGCTCGCGTCGATGAATGGATTCCCCACCGCCGATGTTGGTGGCTTGACCAATTGCAGGCGTGCCTCCTCGCGCAGCCCCCCGCCGCCGAGGAAAATTTCGATGAACCCTTGAGCCGCCTCGTCGATCTCGATCGGGATGGAACTCGCAAGTTGATCGCCGCTTCCCGAAGGCAGGTTGATCACCAAGGTGACAATCTCGGGGTGTTCGAGGGAAAATGATCTGGCGAACCCGCTGGCTCCCCAACCGCGCTGGACAACAACGAACCGCAAGGCGTCGTTGTGTTGATCGCCGCGTTCGGAACAACGCTGAGCTGCGTCCAACAAGGGTTGCAGATCCACCGACCCCATCTCGTCGCCGGTCCCAACAATCACGCCACTGCCGTGCGGCTCGTCGTTAAGACACTCCACCAACTGTTTAGGAATGGTACCAAAACTTTCCCATGTCCCGTGAACGCTGCCACCAACTCCACTTGGTTCCAGAACGACGAATTCACGAGTGGTTTCAAAATAGCGTATCCAGGTATCAACGCCGCCAGGCACCGCCGTTTCCACCTGGGTTCCGACTCCCAATTCCCCGAGCTGATCGAGAGCATTGGCGATCTGGGCAACGCTCGCATCCGCGTATTCGGTAGGGTCGACCGGGATCTGCAGACCGACCGCAGCGGCCATCCGGGTGACGATCTCGCCCACCGTGATTGAGTTGAGATGTAAATCAGACAGCATACGGCTGTCGTTTTGGACCGCCCCGATCGGCAAGCCGATGCGCTCTGCGATGAGGATGCGCAAGCTCTCAAGTGTGTCGCTGGCGACAGCGGGAGGTAATTGCGCCGACACAGGTTCGGCCACCGGTTCAGGCTCGAGCTCAATCTCCGCCGGATTCGCCTCACAGGGATTCTGGATAAAATTCGGGTTCCAATCCCAGTCGAAGGGACGGGCGAAACGGTCGGCAAACAGGCGATTGATCGCCGGGGCACGGCCGAGGACATAGGCTGCGGCGGCCGCGTGTAGAAATGGCGCAAGCGAGCCGCCACATGCATCGATTGGGATCACCGGAGTATCGCAACATCGGCGGACTAGGTTGGAAATTAGTTCACCCTGTCTCTTATACACATCTGACGCTGCCGACGATCTACTCTGTGTAGA
>CAJXVQ010000617.1 GCA_913060685.1 uncultured Verrucomicrobiales bacterium | reverse complement strand
GAGATCAGCCTCGGTCTCGTGGGCTCGGAGATGTGTATAAGAGACAGATTATGGATCTCGTACGCGAGCAAACCTCCGACCTCTCCCGTAAGCTCGGCCGCGCAGACCACCAAACCCTCGACCAATACCTCACCAGCGTCCGCGAACTCGAAAAGCGCCTCGTCATCCAGGAAAAATGGGCCCAGCTCCCCAAGCCCACCGTCGATCAGAAACAACCCACCGACATCGAAGACCGCGCCGACTTCGTCAGCAACATGGAGCTCATGTATGATCTCATCTTCCTCGCCTTCCGCACCGACTCCACCCGCCTCATCACTTTCTGCGGAGCCGGCGGGAACTACGTCCCCACTTTAAAGGGAGTCGACGAAGACTGGCACAACCTCAGCCACCACGGGCGCGACGAAAAGAAGATCGAAAAGCTCGCCCTCATCGAACTCGAAGAAATGCGCCTCTTCGCCAAATTCATGTCCCGCCTCGATGAAGTCAAAGAAGGCAACCACACCCTCCTCGACCAAACCGCCATCTTCAGCGGTTCCAACCTCGGCAACGCCTCCAGCCACAACAACAGCAACCTCCCCGTCATCGCCGCCGGCGGCCACTTCAAACACGGCCAACACCTCGCCTTTGCCCGGGAAGGAAAAAAGGCCCCACCCTTGGCCAACCTCTTCGTCTCCCACCTCCAGCATCTCGGCCTCGAAACCGATAAATTCGCGACCGGAACCGCGGCTCTCAACGGACTCTCCAGCACCTGACTGCGGACTTCTCGGCTAGCTTCTCCCAAAGCTCTCTCGAATCGGCACCTCCAAAATTGAGCGGAAAAAACCAGCCACGCTCGCATAGGATTACTCGATGGCTCAAGTCACGGACCTTTTAAAGAAAGCCTCCGAACTCGATCTCGCAGACAAAACAGAGCTGATCTCGTCCCTGTTGGAGGACCTCAGCCCGGTGCGTCAACACGTATCCGATGAAGAGGCCATTCAGAGACGCGACGAACTCCTTCGTGGCGAAGTTGAGGTTTTTGCCAAGCATGAATGCTTTTCAAGACCAAACAAATTTGAAACACCCAAAATCAGCCCCTCTTTACACCTCCCCACCCTGCCGTAAAACCATTGATGAACAAAGAATACAGAGGTTTTTCCTTTGTAGTATGCCTTGCTTATTGTGCCGTCGGTCATCCAAGCAGAGCTGATCTGGGTGCCGGGCAGCCCGGACGAGATCAATGAAGTGGCTCTTGACGAAGTGCCATTCTGACCTCTCCGTCCGACGTCACTCTTCAACCCCGGGAGGGGTGACAGAAGCGGTGGAGGTGTCGTCGTGCGACGGGTGTTCGCGATGGCGCCAGTCCAACGCTCCCAGGGAAAGAGGAGGGGACTTTATTTGACTTCGACTCGGAAAAAGGCCGCGGGCTCCGGCGAATCGAATTTGAACTCAATGTCGCCTTGGAGGTTGACCGAAATATCCGTCTCGCTGGCCGGCAAATCAACAAAGTTGAAGAGGTCAGTCGAGTTTTTCCAATCCATCGTCAGGCAGAACCTTCCGGTGACTGGGTCACGGACGATGAGCGGGGCGGGTGCATGAATGGCATGCACCTGATCGAGCGTGTAGAGGCTGTAAGCGTTCGGGTCGCTGGTGACGTTTGCCTCACCCTCCGCGATGGTGGCGGCACGATCCTCTGGGCTGGCAAGTCCGAGACCGGAGGCATTGCCCCGGAGGAGGGTGACCAAGGCGCTGTCGTCGGTTCCGTTGATGAAACCAAGCGAGGCCAGGTTCACCTCGGCGCCATCGTTGGCGCCGTCACCGTCCGTATCCGCCAGATCCGGATCAGTGCTGTGGGTAATCAGTTCGTCAAGATTGGTGAGACCGTCGCCGTCCGTGTCTCCGGGCCGGTAGACGTAAGCGGCAAACTCGAGGTCGAAGGGGTTTTCGTCGCTGTCGTTGCTGGCAATACGCACTGTTGACGCTGCAGCTCCGTGGGTTGTTGCTGTAAAGGTCACGGTGAACGTCGTCGAAGCTCCTGGCGCCAAGATCGTGAGAGGAGCGGTGGAGCTGAAATCCTCCTCTGCGGGACCCTCGATCGTGACGATGATGTCTTCCAAATTTTCTTCAACGTCGCCAAAGTTACGGATGGTGAGGGTGCGATCTGCGCTGGTCCCAAGTAGGATGTATCCTAAGTCGATGGTGGCAGCCCCGCTGACCAGACTGCTTCCCGCCGGGTGTTCGATGATGATATCAGCAGGAAACGGCAGCAGCGCCTCAAAGGCACCGATATCCACCTGTCCACGTGAGGGGCGGGGAATGCCGCGTTGATCAACACCTGCCAAGAGAGGGTCACCAACTTCCAAAGCTGGACTTCCAGCCAAGAGAGCCATCGTGAACGTAGGGCCACCCTGATCGGCCAAGGGAGCCAGAATCGGATCGATCGGTGCGGCGACTGTGCCCACCAAATCGCCACTAGGGGCACTCCACCCGGAATTACCGGCACTAATACCAATCAGATTATGGCCTTCCGAAGTGAACGTTCCCAAAAGGTCTGGAGCACTGCCACCCAAGGAGCTGTTGTTTCCTGCCACCAGAACACTATTAAGCTCGGCGACACCTGTATTAACGACTCCTCCTCCAGAACCATTAATGCCAACCGTTCCGCCCCAGCCTTCGACTCTGAGAGGACCGCCAAGCCCGGAAGTATTCGCGCTAATGGTTGATGCAATCAGGGTGAGAGTGCCGCTATTGTAGATGGCACCTCCGGAGCCTCCCACGCCGCCATGACCATTAGCTCCGAAAGGGGGTGGCGGAACAAACGCTCCTAGGCCGCCGCTTCCACCCTGCCCAGCGGAAACCGCTGCAATCGTGCAGGTGTTGATTTCCAGCGTTCCGCCAACGGCGTTGTAGATGCCTCCGCCACGTCCGCCGTTGCCACCTCGACCACCCGCGAAACGAGCCCTGTCAGCCCATCCTCCCGTGCCGCCTGCGCCGCCGTCTCCCGCGCTACATGAATGCACTGTACACGCAGTCATCGCGAGGGAACCGGAATTGTGAATTCCTCCTCCATCATTCCCGTTGTCTCCCCTTCCACCAACTCCAAGCCCGCCAGGCAAACCCATGGATCCGGCGGGGGCCTTGCCATCACGAATCGTCATGGAGGAAAGGCTTACACTGATGCCGGGTTGGATCACAAATACGCGGGAGGTATGGTTTCCACTGATCGATACTCCGGCCGGCAGCGCGGACGCATCGAGATCGACGTCCTTGTCCAAGGTGAGTTCACTATCCGACAGCGTGATCGTCATTCCGTCCAGAGCAGGATCAAATCGGATCATGGCCCCGGAGAACGCATCCCGGAGCGCTTCCCGCAGGGAGATTCCCGTCCCCCCGACCGCCGGGACATCGTCTTCGTCGGCCACGGTGTTCACACTCAGGTAGGCTCCGTCAAGATTGGTGCCAGTGAGATCGGCACCGTTGAAATCTGCACCGGTGAGGTTCAGTCTACTGAGGTCGGCCCCGGCGAGATTGGCACCGGGCCCGATCAGGTAGCCATCGCCGAGAATCCAGCCACTCGGCAACGCAGTCGGCGTGCCCGAGACGTTGCCGGAACGCACTCCTTCCAGGTTCACCCAGCTGAAGTCCAGGCCGGTAAGATGCCATCCGTTGAGATCGGCGCCACTGAGGTCGGCTCCTGGTCCGATTAGATAACCACCGACGAGAATCCAGCCATAGCAACGTCAAAGCGATGTCACTGCCTGCCGACAGCGAGCTCCGACTTCTAGGTTAAGGTTTGAATGTTCATTTGGCGTTCGACTCAAGGCGGGCAGGCTGTTGATCATCCGCGACTTGTGTGTGCGTAGCATGCGCTGAAACCAAAAGGGGTTCAAGTCCCCTG
>CAJXVQ010000616.1 GCA_913060685.1 uncultured Verrucomicrobiales bacterium | reverse complement strand
ATCTACACAGAGTAGATCGTCGGCAGCGTCAGATGTGTATAAGAGACAGCCTGATTGACTTTGTCATGATGCCAGATGGTTCCATTCAGCCCTTGCTTGGGCCAAACCAAGAGCGCTGGAAAGAAGTGCGCCATGTCGTGCTCGATATGGATGGGACCATCTATCTGGGAGGGCGTTTGTTTGCCGAAACTTTGCCATTTCTGGCGACCCTTAAGGAATTGGGAATTGGCTGGGATTTTTTGACAAACAATAATTCGAAGAGCCGAGCAGATTACGTGGAATCTCTGGGGCAGATGGGCATTATCGTTGAGGCGGAGCAGGTGGTTATGTCAACCGATGCTTGTGTCGCCACTCTACGTGGTGACTTTCCGGAGGTGCGTCGGGTTTTTGTGCTGGGAACGCCCGGAATGAAAAAGGATTTGGGGAATGCCGGGTTTGAGGTGGTGGCGGAGGCCGGGTGTGATGCGGTGGTGGTGGGTTATGACACAACCTTGAACTACGATCATCTTTGTCGGGCAGCCTACTTGATTGGACAGGGCAAGCCATACCTGGCCACCCACCCGGACCTCGTGTGCCCGACCGAAATGGAAACCATTCTGCCAGACTGCGGGGCGATTTGTGCTTTGTTGGAGTCTGCGACGGGGAGAAAACCGGACCGGGTGTCGGGCAAGCCCAACCCGGCAATTCTAGAGGCCGTCATGAATCAGAGGGGACTGTCTGCGAGGGAAGTGGTGATGGTCGGAGACCGAATTTACACGGACATGCGCATGGCACGGGAAGCGGGGGTGCTGGGGGCATTGACCTTGACGGGCGAGGCCACGCGGGAACAGGTTGTTGACCCGGCCTCTGCTCCTGATTTGATCATCAATGACCTCAGTGAATTGGAGGTCCTGCTGAGAACTTCGCGATCGACACCTCATTAATCATGGAACCATTTCTTTACCAAAGTATCGGCGGCGGGATTATTTTCTTCGTGGGAATGATTTTTGCGTGGCGGCAGGGATACTTTGGATGGAGTGGGCGGGGGTTGTTGCATCTCTTAGTGTGTCTTGGGGTGTATTTCCTCTTTTTAGCAATGACTGCATTTCTGCAGTTTGCGCCGATGGAAGAAGCTCCGGCGCAAGCCTACAAGGGTGGTGCCGAGCATGTCCTGGGTAGCGACGGGAAGACGCGTGGGACAGGGTTGGACTATGGAATCATGATCGGATATTTTGCGATCATTCTCATCGTGGGGACTTGGTTTGGGCGTCGCCAAAAGACGACGAAAGATTTTTTCTTTGGAGGTCAGCGGTTCTCCGGTTGGCTCATTGGATTTAGCTTGGTAGCGACCACAGTGGGATCCTATAGCTTTGTAAAATACTCGAACAAAGGGTTTGGGTATGGACTCTCAAGCAGCCAGTCGTATCTCAATGACTGGATCTGGTTGCCCTTGTTATTATTCGGCTGGTTGCCAATTTTGTATTTTTCGCGGGTGACTTCGATTCCGGAGTACTTTGGCCGACGCTTTAATTCGAAGGTGCGGTTTTGGGCAACAGTGTGTGTGTTGATTTACCTGGTGGGCTACGTTGGGGTCAATCTCTTCACGATGGGCAAAGTGCTCAATGCCTTGTTGGGATGGCCGATTCCTATAGCGGCACTCATCGTGGCGGTTATTTCGGCGACGTATGTGACGGCGGGTGGGCAGACGAGCGTGATCATGACGGACCTTTTCCAAGGAGTCATGCTGCTCTTTACGGGGGCATTGATCCTTTATTTAGGGATTGATTACCTCGGTGGATTTGGGGCCTTTTGGGAGAATTTGCCCAGAGGTCACCGGACTGCTTTCCCAAATTTTAATGAAGACCCGGGTTTTCCGAGTGTGGGAATTTTCTGGCAAGATGGCATTGCCAACACCGCCATGTTTTATTTTTTAAATCAGGGGATGGTGATGCGGTTTCTGGCCGCGAATTCGCTGCGAGAGTCGCGCAAGGCGGCCGTTGGAATGGTCGTGATTTTAATGGTGCTGGCAGCATGTGTCGTGGGTGGTGGTGGTTGGATTGCGCGCGCTATGGTGAACCATGGAGACTTGCCAAACACCGTGGAAGCGGACCAGGCGTTCTACGTCGCGACAGAGTTGCTGAGTCAGCCTGGAGTCTTCGGGTTGGTTTTGGCGGCATTGACGGCAGCGTTGATGTCGACGGTAGACACTTTGATTACGGCGGTGGCAGCAGTCGTCGTGAACGATGTTTACAAGCCCTACATTCGCCCGCAGGCCACCGAAGCGCAGATGATGAAAGCAGCCCGGGTGACTTCGGTTTCGGTGACAGTTTTTGGGGTTGTTCTCGTGCCCCTCTTCATGATGTTTGATTCCATTTATGAAGCACATGGCGCTTTCACGGCGGCGGTGACCCCTCCCTTGGTGGTGGCATTGTTGATGAGTGTTTTTTGGCGGCGCTTTACCGCAACCGCGGCGCTGTGGACGATCGTCGGAGGCCTCATTGCCATCGTGATTTCCTTGTTTGTGCCGGAGGTTATCAAACCTTTTGCGCAGGGAGTGCCCATGAAGGATGCGGGGGATGGGATATTTGATGGCATGAAGCAGTTCAAATACATGCGGGCGTGCTATGGGTTGGTGATCTGCACAACCATCGGGGTGGTGGTGACTTTCTTGACCAAGCCAGAATCGGCAGAAAGGCAAAAAGGCTTGGTGTGGGGAACGATTGCGGATGCCATCAAACGTTACAAAGGATCTGCGGGATCTGAGCATGAGGTCGTTGAGGCTATGGCGATGGTGGTGCGCTTGGAAAAGGAACCAGAATTGAGCGGAGAGGCACAGTTGGCAGGGGTCACCATTTCACGGGCGTTGGCAAACGACCTGGGCGCGGCCTGTGGTGACCTTGTTTATGTCAGCGACACCCGTAAGTGGTTGGGTGGGCTCCGCTCGAGTCACGCGGTTGTGATCGCGGTATCCGAGGGTGAAGGAGAGCCAGAGATCACTCTGGGGGCCGATACCTTTGAGACAGTGGTGGTGCCGAAACGAGCGAAAAGAGCCGTGCTGGTCCGGCGCTTGTATTAAGGGCCGATCTTCCCGGGGATGGCAAAGGGGGCGCTGGTAAAAACGATGTTAAGGGTCAGAGGGAATCGGAAGAGATTTCACGAGCATCGAAGGTTGATTTGCTGCGCCGGGTATCGCTTGAAGCAGGGTGATCTCGATAGAGAGCGGTCAGAATCAGGTGGGGCGGGGACTTCTTTGTCAGTTTTTTTTGAATCGGTATTTGAACGGATCTGATACTTGTTGGGGTGATGCGGTTGGACAAATTTGTAGGGAGATGGGCTGGCACGGGAAAGCGCCGGACCCGGGTTATTTTCGACGAGGGTCGTGTGCTTTTGAATGGGATGGAAACTGATGACGGTTCGTTGGCGCTTGGAAAATTTGATCGGGTTGAAGTTGATGGCGAGATCTTGCAAGCGATGACTCCGAGGTATGTCATGCTGCATAAACCGCGCGGCGTGGTAAGTGCAACGATCGACGACGAGCATGAGACGGTCATTGACTTAATCGAAGAGGAGTGGGCGAAGGAACTGCACCTTGCCGGGCGTTTGGACCGATACACCTCGGGGCTCATGATTTTGACAAACGACAGCCGCTATTCGGAGTCATTGACTGATCCTTCCGGTAAGGTTGGAAAGCGGTATCTCGTCGAGGTAGACGGGGTGATCTTACCGAAAGTTGTCTCAGCTTTTGAAGAGGGTCTTTGGTTTGCCAAGGAGAAGGTCAAAACGAGTCCGGCTGAGGTCGAATTACTTGACGAAAATTCATGTCGGCTGACGATTTTTGAAGGGAAGCATCACCAGATCCTGTCTCTTATACACATCTCCGAGCCCACGAGACCGAGGCTGATCTC
>CAJXVQ010000615.1 GCA_913060685.1 uncultured Verrucomicrobiales bacterium | reverse complement strand
GAGATCAGCCTCGGTCTCGTGGGCTCGGAGATGTGTATAAGAGACAGCTACAACAGGAGTGCTTCCACCATCGATCTCAGCACTTGGGAGATCAATGGCGGGATTAACTACAACTTCCCCGCCGGCACGATGCTCGATCCCGGGGACTCTCTCGTCGTCGCCAATGACGCCACGGCCCTCGCTCAAAAATACCCCGGCATCACCATCGTCGGAGATTACTCAGGAGGTCTCGGCAACGGAGGCGACTACCTCGTCCTCAAGGATAGCAATGGAAACCCGGCCGATGAAGTCACCTACTTCGATGGCGGCAAGTGGCATGGCCAAGCCGACGGAGGTGGATCCAGCCTCGAACTCCGTGATCCCGATGCCGATAATTCTGTCGCCGGAGCCTGGGCTCCCAGTGACGAGGCGAACAGGAGCAGCTGGCAGACCTTCACCTACGAAGGAGTCGCAGTGAACGATGGCATCGGCAACAATGCCTACCACGAGTTTCTCATCGCCCTCCTCGATGCCGGGGAATTTCTCCTCGATGACGTCAGCGTTGTGGAAAACAACACTCTGGAGTTCATTCAAAACGGTGATTTTGAGAGCGATGCAGTCGGCGCCCGTGCCAACAGTTGGCGGGCGGTCGGAACTCATGGAAGCCATGGAAATACCGTGGTCGTGACCGATCCCGAAGACGGGAGCAACCAATGCCTCCATGTCGTCTCGACCGGGCCAACCGAAGACAAGCACAACAAACTCGAAACAACCTTCGCATCCAGCGAAAGGGTCGTCCCCGGACGCAGTTATCGAATCACCTTCCGCGCGAAGTGGCTCACCGGGTCCAACCAGGTCAACACCCGCCTCTATTTCAACTTCCTGCAAAAGACCCACCTCCTTCCCGTTCCCACCATTTGGGGAACACCGGGAGCCATCAACTCCACCTCGTCACCAAATTCAGGCCCCACTCTCAGTGAACTTTGCCACTCTCCGGTTGTTCCCAATTCGGGTCAGGCAACGACCGTGACCGTCTCGGCAAATGACCCCGAAGGCATCAACGCGCTGACTCTTCGTTACTCGGTCAACGGCGGATCCTTCCAGAGCAACGCCATGACTTCCAATAGTGACGGAACCTACTTGGGAACGATCCCCGGCCAATCGGGCAGCGCGATCGTTCGGTTCTATGTCGAGGCAAGCGACAGCGCCTCCGCTTCTTCTCTCTTCCCCGCAGCAGGGCCAGACGGCGGGGCTTTTTATAAAGTTCAAGACAACTACGCCGACAAGACCGGATTGAGACACAACTTCCGCATCATCATGTCCAACCGCGACCGGTCTTTCCTTTTCCTCAATACCAACCGCATGAGCAATGACAGATTCCCGGTCACGGTCATCGAGGATGAAACAAAAGTTTACTACGACGTCGGCCTTCGTTTAAAGGCCAGCGGCTTCGGTCGCAACCAAAGCGGACACTACGGATTCAATATTCGCTTCCAACCCGATCATCGCTTCCGGGGAGTGCACCAATCTATTTCGGTCGAGCGCAGTCCGAATTTGAAGGAAATCCTCGCGAAGCATCTCATGAATCGCGCCGGCGGATCCTATGCCTCGTTCTATGACGACGTTGCTCACATCATCACCCCGACAACCGGCGACCGGGGTGTCGGACTGCTCTCGATGACTCGTCATACGGGGACCTTTTTCGATGGGCTTTTCCCTGATGCCGAAGACACGGGCACTCTTTTCAATCACGAACTTCTCTACAATCCCAGCGGCACCACCGGAGGACCGGAAGGGCTTAAAATTGGCTTTCCCTACAACCACAACGGAGGCCGCTACGATCTCGAAGACCGCGGTCTCGACAAGGAGCCCTATCGTTGGGGATTTCAAATCCGCTCGGCGCGAGGACGTGATGACTACAGTCCACTCATTGCCCTGAACCAAGCGATGGAACTGAGCGGCACGGACCTGGAAGCAGCACTCGTAGACATCATCGATGTCGACCAATGGATGCGCACCTTTGCCATGATGTCTCTCAATGGCACCGATGATGTCTACAGCCGGATTTGGGAACACAATTTTCGATATTACGTCCGGCCCACCGATCAAAAAATCATCATCTTCCAGTGGGATCTCGATCGATCCTTCAATCTGGGAACCACGTCATCAGTTACCCCTGATCGTAACTCCGTCCGCAAACTTTTCGCCATCCCGCGATACCGGAGACTCTTTGACGGTCATCTCAACGACCTCATTGAGACGACCTTCAACAGAACCTACACCACCTCCTGGGCTTCCCACTTCACAACCCTCACCGGCGACAACCTCAACGGACTACCGGGATACATTTCCAGCCGGGCAACTCATGTCGAGAACAACCTCCCGTCCCAGATCCCCTTCATCATCACGACCAACGGAGGCAATGACTTCTCGGTAGCAGACAGCGCTGTCGATCTCGCTGGAAACGGATGGATCGATGTCTTCACCATTGAGATCAATGATGTCCCTTATCAAGTGACCTGGACCGATGACGACTCCTGGCAAGTCACCGCTCCAATCTCCATTGGCCCCAACGTGCTCACGGTAAAGGCATACAACAATCAAGGCCTGGAAGTAGGCCTTGACGCGATCACGGTGACGAACACCAGCAGCATTGATCTCGCGAACGCAGGCAACACCGTGATTCGCGAACTCCACTACCACCCAAGCGATGCCACCGCGGCAGAAATCGCAGAGGGCTTCCTCGACAGTGACGAGTTTGAGTTTATCGAAATTCTCAACATCAGCGACACCACCGAAATCGATCTCAGTGGCGCAAGCTTTACCGACGGAATCGATTTCATCTTCCCGCAAGGCACGACTCTGGCGCCGGACACTCGTTTGATTATCGTTTCAAATCAAGCGGCCTTCGAGTTCCGTTACGGAGTCGGCATTGCCACCATCGCCGGAGAATATTCGGGACAGCTCAGAGACAGCGGCGAACACATTCGCTTCGAAGCAAGCGATACTAACGCCATTGCCGACTTCAGCTATGGCGATGAGAACCCCTGGCCCGAGAGCGCTGATGGCGATGGATACAGCTTGGTCTTCTCCGGCTCTGACTACGCTTCCCCTCTTGATTGGAGAACCAGCACCACCTTCGGCGGAAACCCCGGAAGTGATGACGGCCAACCCTTCACCGGAACAGAAAGCGAATTGCTGGACTACGCTCTCCAGGGAACCACAATTCCCGAAGTTATCGGAGATTCCTTCCAGATGAGCTTTCTGGAGAATCTCGAAAGTGATGACGCTCTCGTTGTTGCGCAATACTCCACTGATCTTGTCACTTGGATACCACTCACTTCTGCCCATCTCATCTCCAGAGTTAACCAGGGCGACGGCACGACCAAAGTCACCTACCAAAGCCCTCTCCCACCATCGACAAATGGCGTGCAATTTGCGCGACTCCTCGTGAGGGTGCGTTGATCTCAACCACGAAATTCGGAGGGACGAATTCCAACCCAATCGACGAAGACATTGGAAAAATGAAAGGCGTTTTTATAGCCGATCATTCTGGCGATCGTTTCAATCTTCTCGTCGGTCTCCAACAACAACTGGGAAGCCTTCTGCATTCTTAAAAAAGTGAGCTGTTGCATTGGGCTTCGGCCCAGTGCCTTCTTGCATAGCCTGCGCAAGTGTTCGCCACTGACACAAGCCAGTTCACCTAATTCGGCGAGAGACCACGGGTATTCCAATTTACGGTCGATCATTTGCCAAAGCCGCCATAGGCGATCGTCCACCTGATGAGGTTGGGCGAATCGAAGGACGTAATGGTGAATCAACTCAACCCAATGGTGTTTGATCGCAACGGAATCATCCACCCGGCACCTGTCTCTTATACACATCTGACGCTGCCGACGATCTACTCTGTGTAG
>CAJXVQ010000614.1 GCA_913060685.1 uncultured Verrucomicrobiales bacterium | reverse complement strand
CGAGATCAGCCTCGGTCTCGTGGGCTCGGAGATGTGTATAAGAGACAGGACATACTCCGGCCCATCCCCAATAATCTCCCGTGACTCAGCCAGACTCTGAAAATACCCCAAGCTCGCCCAAGCTCCGTCCCACGAATAGATCCTCAGGATCGGAATCTCTTCGATCGAGTTCATCAACCACTCATCCACCGCCATGTTCTCTGGTCCGGACTTTGGCACATCATCGCGCCAGATCTTCAATTCCTCAAAAAGCATCTCGATCTAAGTTTTAAAATCGCGTGATTGGAAAACCATCCACCCCATGATGAACAGACTGATATTGAGCCCCATCAAAATCGAGTAACTCTCGATGATTCGCTCCCACGGGATATTCTCCTGCAAGACGTAGATCCAATTGGCCATGCGGAAGGTAATAAATGCGTCCTTATGATTCGCCAAAAAGGGAATATTTTGCAGCACAAAATCAATGAAGAAAACACTCAGCGCCATCACCGACGCAGCCGCCGGCTTGATCTTGAGACAGGAGAAAAAGAAGCCCAGGGAAGTCACCACGCACATGCTCAGGCCCATGAAGCAAGCGCCCATGAAAAGCCGTTGAAATGCTTCATTCCGATCCGGATAGACCGCCAAAATATACATCTCGGGATTCCAGATAAAGAGTCCACCTTCGGAGCCCATCGCCAGTAAGGCCATCCCGTATCCCGTCACCCCCACGAAGATCACAAAGGTCACGGTATAAATCAGAACCGCGCAATATTTCAACACCAGGATCCGCAATCGCGACACCGGTCGGGAGAGGACCATGCGCATGTTTCCATCCTCGGTTTCCTTCGCCACAATATCCCCCGCGACCAGGGCAAAGTAGATCGACCCCAGCAGGAACATGCTGAAGCCCATGATCCAGTAGGTCGCCGTCAGCGACGATGACAGGAGTTCGACCGGGATGAAGTTACGCTCTGCAAGCGCTTCGAATTGCGCACGCCCGACCTTTACCCAAAGCGTCAGAAGCAAGGCCTCAAAGATCAAAAACACGACATACCCGATGTAGGTCCGCTTGCGGGCGAAGAGCTTTTTAAGCTCTCCCTTCAATTGTGAAAAAAACATCATGGTTTGCTCAAGCGACTGTGTTCCAAATAAACATCCTCCAACGACCGCCTCACCGGCGTGACCTCACTAACTTCAGCCCCGGCCTCGACCAAGGCCCTGACCACCGCCGGGATCCTCGTGTCCTCCGGAAAGACCCAACGATCACCCGGCATCTTTTCTCCCCCAAATCCCCTCACCACTTCTGTCAGCGTCCCTTCCGGGGAAGCTCGCAAGCGCAGTCCCGGGCGGTCATCGCGGAGATCGTTGACGGCACCTTCATAAACCAATTCGCCGGCCCTGATGATCGAGACCCGATCGCACATTTGCTCGACTTCCGAGAGCAAATGGGAATTGAAAAGCACCGTCATCCCCCGCTCCTTTCGAAGACCCAAAACGAAATCGCGGAACCACTTGATCCCCTCCGGATCCAAGCCATCGGTGGGCTCGTCCAACAAAAGAATTTCGGGCTCCGGCAACAGTGATTGCGCGAGTGCCAGCCGCTGCCGCATCCCGTGACTATAAGCGCCGACCTTGGAATGGATGCGCTCGGTGAGTCCCACCTTTTCCACAATCTCCTTGGCCGCTTTTTTATCAAAAGGACCACTCAAGCCGACCAGCACCTTGAGATTATCCCAACCGCTCATGTAGTCGTAAAATGCTGGCGATTCGAAGATCGCTCCCACTTTGCGTAGCGCCTTGCGGGGATTTTTTTGGACCGAGATTCCATCGATCGTGACCTCCCCGCTTCCCGCAGAAACCATGCTCAGGATAATTCCCAGGGTCGTGCTCTTTCCGGCTCCATTATGTCCCAAGAGACCATAAATTTCGCCACGAGCCACTTCGAAGGAAATCCCCTTAAGAGCATCTTTCCCCGCGAATTTTTTGGTCAAATTTTTAACACTCAGCATCACTCACTCTCCACATCAAACTCCAAATCTTTACCCGCCGACATATCCAAAAAGAGGAAATTCGTCCCGTCATCATCACCATGATAAGCCTCCTTATCGTGGATGAGGGGAATCTTTGAACTCCCCGAAGCCATCCCCATCATCACCACCCGGCTCTTCTTTAATCCGCTCGCATGATGATTCCAAAAGTAACTGGAACCCGTCTCCGCATAATCCTCATGATCGGAAGGGCACTGAAACGCCTCCGGCCCATCGACATAAGGGAGCAAGACTTCCTCCAGAACGCTCTTCATACCGGAGCCGGATTTCCGCCCCATCTGCAATCTCGGGAAGAAGTTGCCATGATCAATGAGGTAGCTTTCCATCGCCATCCCCAGACCTCTCAGACGACCTATACACGCCGCTTCATTGGCTCTCTCCTTCATTCCCAGGACAATCGGGAACCCAATCCCGGCGAGCGCCACGATAATTCCAATCGTCACCATGAGCTCCGTGATCGTAAACCCACGGTTCATAATCCCGCCTCCGGTTTTGCGAAGCCTTGCACCACTTCCCCGACCGCACTCATAAACGGCAACAAGTCCATCTTCGTATTTGCCGAAGCCCCTTGGTAATAAGCCTTAAAACCTTTCTTAATCACGAGTTTTAAAATCTCCGGGTCCTCCTCTTTCAACCGAGCCAGAACCTCGGCACCATTGCCATCAGTCATATCCCGCACTCCCCGCTCCACAAACTTCTCCCTCTCCCCAGGGTCCATGCTGTCGAACGACTCCATGATCCGCTCCGCACTCTTCGTAAAAGTCATGTCAACAAAGTGCAGCTTCTCTTCCTTCGAAAGCTTGAAGAAGAGCCTGATCAGATCGCCCTGATCGTTCAGGAGCTTCCGTTGGCGGACATCGAGCTGGTTGAGAACTCCTCCCATCTCATCCAGCTTGGCCAGGCGGGTATCCTTTTGCGCCTGGGAAAACCCGGACGTGTCAGCCTGGGACCAGTCCTCAAACCCCGCCGCCGCAATCATCCCGGTCACCTTTTCCGGCGTGGCCTTCCGGTCGCCACTCCACGAAGTCACTCCCCAGACAATCGCCCAGATCACACCCAGCAAAGCTGCTCCACGAAGTAATGTCCCCTGATTCATCTCGCTTGAAAACTACCCCCTTTCCACCACGCTGCAAACGAACATCGTCGATTCTAACGCCGGAAGGCCGACTTCATCTCAGACAAGCTCGTGACCTTCAAAAGTAACGCGCCCACTCCATAGATCGTCATTCCAAAACCGACCAAAATACCGGTGGCGAACGCCTTGGCCCAAAAACCAGCCTCCAGCCATCCTCCCATCAAGGACTTGGCTCCAATCAACCCGCCCGCCATGATCACACTCGCGATCACCATTCCACCAAGTCGCTTCCAATTTTCACGCTCCAGCGTCACAAATCCACGCAGCCCAACCCAGAGCAGGACCACGTTCACCCACGCTGAAATCGATGTCGCGATCGCAATTCCAACATGTCCAAAAGCGGGAAAGAGGGCCAAACTGAAGACGATATTCACCAATACCGTAATTCCAGCCATCCACATCGGAGACTTCGTATTTTCACGGGCAAAGAATCCCGGCTGCAGCACCTTGATCAGGACATAGCCCGGCAACCCTACCGCAAAAGCCGCGAGAGCTCTCCCGGTTTGAATCGAGTCCGATGCCGTAAATGTCCCTCTCTCAAAAATCACCGAGATGATCTCCCGCGGAATCACCATCAGGGCAATGGCGGCGGGAACAGTCACGATCATCGCCATTTCCAAAGCATTCACCATCGTCTCACGCGCCTCCTTTTCCTTGTCGGAATTAATAAGACGGGTGATCTCTGTCTCTTATACACATCTCCGAGCCCACGAGACCGAGGCTGATCTC
>CAJXVQ010000613.1 GCA_913060685.1 uncultured Verrucomicrobiales bacterium | reverse complement strand
ACACAGAGTAGATCGTCGGCAGCGTCAGATGTGTATAAGAGACAGCGGCAAGACCCACTGGACCGAAGCCCACCTCCGCTACCTCCGCGATCTTAAGCTCCCCGATGCCGCTCACAACCGCGTCCTTGAAGACAACATCACCACCATCGACTTCCATCGACTTCCATCACAAACGTATCGCCAAACTCGAAGAAGCCATGCTTCAACTCCTCAGCGACTGGCAACGCAAACCCCTCGTCGATGCTCTGATGGCCTTCAAAGGCTTCAAGCTCGTTGCCGCCATGGTGACTGTCTCTGAAATCGGAACCTTCAGCCGCTTCGAGCACCCCAAAGAACTCATGGCATTCCTCGGCCTCGTCCCAACTGAAAACTCCAGCGGAAACAAACAAAGCCGGGGAGGTATTAGCAAATGCGGCAATCCCCACGTCCGCTGGATCCTCATCGAGCAAGCGACCCACTACCGCGTCCCGCCCAAGGTCAGCGCCCAGCTTTCCAAACGACAAGAAGGCGCCAAAAGCTGGATCAAAGAACTCTCCTGGAAGACTCAAACGCGGCTCAGCCACCGCTTCAGCACCCTTCGGAAACGGCAACTCCATCACAATAAAATTAAAGTAAGCGTCGCCCGCGAACTCACCGCTTTTCTTTGGGAACTCGGCACCCGCATTGAAGCCAAGCAAGACGCCACCACGCAGAACTAGCCACAATCACTCCACCTTTATTTTTTCAATCCCCCGGCGTCCCTTGGGGGGGATTGCAAAAAGAAAGATTCCGTTCCCAAGGACGACCCGGACATCAAAACACAAACACAGGCCCAACCACTGCGTTGCAGTCCGGGATGAGAAGCGCCAGCCGACTCCAGTCTTCGATAGACGTTCTGGGTTAGGAAATAGTCACAGCCGCTTGATCACGGCACCGACAAAACCGAGCACCCGTGCATAGACTGAACTAAAGGAGCCACCCCGGTGAATAAAGAATCTGTTGGAAAGGTTTCGAAAGAAGCAGCCCACGTATAGCAGCATACCAAGCCATAGGCGAACCTGCTGATCACCACTGATCACACCGCCTCTCATCCCGGTCTTCCACTCACTGAAAAGAGTTGGAAACTCATCTATAAAAAGATGAATAAAATATCCTATTGCTCATTGACAACTAGGCAGCCATAGCAACGTCTGAGTCTACCGATTCGCGCCAAAAAACCAAGTAGCAACCTGACGGCTCTCGCGAACAACGAGCAGCCATGGCCGCGATTCGGTACGACGCCTTGTTGGCCAATTAGATTCTCTTAGCCGTTGAATGTCCAAGAGCCGCCGTCATCGGTTTGCCAATGGGTCTTGATTGCCTTGGGTTTGGCATTTTCAAGTTCTATCCATTGCTCAATCCTCTCTTGCTCTCGTGCATCGATCTCGGCGAGCAGCGACTTGAAGCCTTCGAGGTCTCCAGCGAATACAAACATGGCTACCTGCAGTTGTTCCCGTTCTGGAGTCCCCTCTTCAATAGCATCTAGAATACGTCGAGCAGTCTCTAGGCCCTGCTTACACGCCTCAGGAAAGAACTCAGCAAGAGGAGGTGCAATCTCTAGAGCTTCATCTATAGCCACCTGACCCATCGCATAGCCAGCAAACCCAAGCAAAGCCGCTGCGGTTGATGGTTCACACTTTCGGGCGAGTTCAACCAAGTGCGGGGCTGCCGCAAAACTGGAATCATACACATCTCCACCGCAAATACATTGCAGCAGATCCTCTTGGAGATCCTCCCCCGCCGGAATGTTGCCAACGTAGTATTCGGACAAGATTGCCGCGAACTCGCTGCCCGTAATATTGTGGCAGCTTAGCGTCGCCCACAGCGGATGATCCAAAGGCAGCATTTCTTAGGCCAACGTCAAGTCCACCAACCGCTGACCAGAATACCGGACAGCTCGGAAGCGGTGGAACACGCTCAAATTACACACTACTCTGACAAACTCAAGGAGCGGTCATCGGTTAGGTGTGCAGGGCGATCAAGCTAGGGAGAAAAGCGGAGCGAACTGGCAGAACCACCATGGCGATTAGCCTTTAGCGATTGGCTCCTAGCTTTCTCGCGATGGATTCCGGTCGACCGGGCTAAAAGCTAAGAGCCAAACGCTAATAGCCGATGTCGTAAACCCTGTAGCTCCTTAGTTTCCCTAGCTTGATCGCTCTGGTTAGGTGTGACTTGTTCTCTGTTGGTTAGTCTTTCCACGTCACGCCATAGCCTAAAAACTCTGACATCGATTTGTTGGCTGGAAGTAATCCGTTGTCTGCGTCTAGAACATCGCCTTGAAGCCACAGTCCGACCGCAACAAAAAAGACTTGGGGATCGTCGCCTCCATCGGCTCTGAATACCCACCGGTTCCCATCCTCTCCGTTTGCAAAAGGAACAAATCCGATCTCAAATAGCTTCTTGAATGATTCGGGGTAGGTAATCGCTTCCTCCAGCCACTCAGAAGGCCTCCAAAAGATGCACACTCCATCCCCGAGAGGTTCGTAGGGGTCGACCGATAAGAAGAAATGCGCTCCGCAGAATCGCTGTTCAATGGTGAGACTCTTGAACCATTCAGGCCATCCACCCGGATACTCTTTCTCGAGTGTGTCCCAAACCTCCGAGCTCATCCGCTCGAAAGGAATCCCCGAGGGTAGCCCTTGCATGTCTTTGTGCCTTTCAAGCTCAGAGGCAGCAGTTTCGACGACTGTCATTCTTCCAGAGAACGTCATAGAGCACGGATTCCCGCCTGTAAACTCCGCAGTCCAGAAGGACCTCGCGAACATAATTCAGCGGTTACCGGGATTCCCGTGCCTCGCCTTGTTCTCCGCTTGTCCATTGCTTGCTGGCCTTGGCGGGAGGGTAAAACCAATGAATCTGGAGCATCCCGCTGAGACTATTATTGCTTTGGCGCAATCCCCCCCCAGTAATCAGTTTTGCCAGTTGCCTCATCCACCGTAATGCCGAAAAAGTCCGCCTCGCTACGGCTCGGCTTCCGTTCGTAAAACACACTCCAGTAGGCGCGACCTTTGGTGTTGAGTCGGCTTTCGGAAGGGAAGTACTGTGCGTCGCGGCCCGGGTAAGACTTGAGGTCGAATCCCTTTTTTTTCGCCAACGCATCCGTAATCTTGAGGACTTCCTCCTTTGACTGGCGAGACGCGGCCTTCTTGGGAGGCGCAACCTTCTCTCCCTTTTCGATCCTGCGCGCTACCCCCTCGTCTTCAAACATAACTCGCTCACCGTTACGGACAACAATCCTACCAGTTACCGTGTTGGGTCCGATCACTTTCAACAGAATTTCCGCTTTAACCCCAGCCGGCAAGGGTGGGTCCATAGAGA
This sequence comes from uncultured Verrucomicrobiales bacterium, assembly GCA_913060685.1. GTDB lineage: Bacteria > Verrucomicrobiota > Verrucomicrobiia > Verrucomicrobiales > Akkermansiaceae > SW10. Next base: position 582 of record CAJXVQ010000613.1, on the reverse strand, counting down.
TATTACCACGACCGAGATTTACCTTCATGTGTTGATGGGGGCGAATGGCCAGGGAGTGGTGAGTCCCCTGGATCTGCAGGCGGTGGGGTGAGTGGGATGGAACGCCGAACTTCGAACATCCAGTTTTGAATTTTGAGTGGGGAACTTGGTTGAGGGGAGATGAAACACGCTTGGCATTTTTCAGGTGTTGTGGTTCGCCAGAGTTCTGCCTTTTTCTCGATTCTTCAGGCTTTCTCAACGCTCCTGTTCCATTGCAACCAAACCCCCAAAACTCCCCTGCCCAGCTGCTCCGCGTGAGACTCCCCCTCAATCACAATCCCTTTCAAATTTCGTGATCAGGCCTCAGACCTCATCTCCCCCAACCCTCTCAAACACCCCGCCACCCAGCAGCTTCCCGCCTTCATAAAAGGCACAAATCTGCCCCGGCGTCAGCGCCCGTTGCACCCTCGTAAAAGTAAGCTCCAACTTCCCTCCATCGATCGCCTTCACCTCCACCCCTTCGCTCTTCGCGCGATATCGTGGCTGCACCTCGGCCCCTGTCTCTTATACACATCTCCGAGCCCACGAGACCGAGGCTGATCT
>CAJXVQ010000612.1 GCA_913060685.1 uncultured Verrucomicrobiales bacterium | reverse complement strand
CGTCGGCAGCGTCAGATGTGTATAAGAGACAGGATGGGGAGGGGTTGTCACACAGGAAGCTCCGCTTCGGCTACGATCTACCTGAGAGCTTGAAGAAGGTTGTTGAAGTCATCCGTCCAGAGTATCTTCTTTGGCTTGGCGCGAGCCCAGGGAGTGAGCCTGCCGGACTGCTCCAGTCTCCGTGCGAAGGCTTCGTTTTTGGTCACGAGGACCCAAATAGAGGGAATGCCCCCGTCCGGGAGGTGCATCACCTGCAAGGGCATCATTCCAAATCGATCCGCTTGGTTTCGAATGGGATCAGAAAAATCAATTTCGGCGTTGCTAATATTCAGGGCGAGGATGCCATCCTCCTTGAGGTGGGCGAAGTAGAGTTCAAAGGCTTCCTGGGTCAAAAGATGGATCGGGGGGGCGTGGCCGCTAAAGGCATCGATAATGAGGAGATCAAAATGGTTTTCCATTCCGGCCCTGAGTTCGCTCTCCAATGAAATCCGCCCGTCGCCCAGGATGATTTCAACGTCTCCTTTGCAGTCCTTGAGGTAGGTGAAATGTGATTTGGCAAGATCGACGACCTGGGGATTGATCTCATAGAAACGGAGATGATCTCCCGGTTGGGCATAAGCGGCAAGAGTGCCAATGCCAAGACCGAGCACTCCGGCATGGATGGGTTGTTGACTGGCGCCCTGACGCTGTGGAAGAAACTCGAACGCCCTGCCGACTCCACTGAGAGGATGAAAGTAGGCGGTGGCTCTTTTTTTGCGGGCGGCACTTGCAAATTGCAGGCCGTGGATCGTTTTTCCGTGAAGGAGACTGCGAAATTTCTCTGATCCGGGGATTTGTTTTTCAGTTACTTTCAGAACGCCGAAGAAGCCTCGTGAGGCCGCAATGACTTTGGATTGTGAAAGCTCCAGGTTTCGCTTGAGTCCGAAGGTCATGCCAGCCAGAGCGGCCAACCAGCCAAGGGCGACGGTCAGCGTGACGGCGGATCCAAACGGTGTGGCCGGGCTTTGCCGCCTCTTCTTTAGCGCAAGAAGAAGTTGGATGGAGACTAAAATGGCGAGAAGAATGAGCCCGAGGTGAAGCTCCCAATATCCAGTGAAAATCCTTGGGGCAACAAGGTTGACAAAGACTCCGCCCAAGGCACCGCCTACGGAAATCGAGAGGTAGAATTCGGTGAGAAACCGCGCGGGAGGCTTGAGCCGGACAATTTCACCATGGCAGACGAGGCAGGTGAAGAAGAGGGCAGCGCACAAGGTCATGATTTGCCAAAGAATGGGCCCGCCTCCAGACTGGGAGTAGTGGCTGTTCATTTGAATGATCATGAGACCCACCGTCACCACAGATGCGCTTATGGCAAACCTGGGGGAATACCAGCGGGAGTGATCGAAGGCGATGATGAACGTGAGGAGGTAAAGTGACAGAGGAGCGATCCAAAGGAAGGGGATGACCGCAGTGTCCTCACAGAGCTTGTTGGTGATCGAAAGAAGCAGGATGGAGCCACAGATGCTGAAGCTGATCCAGCGGAGGTGGTGGGAGGTCGGCGGTCTTGAGGCTGATTCGGCTTCGGTTCGAGAGAAAGTCGGCGAGGTTTCCAGCGAATGGTTGGCTCGATTCCGGGCGAAGAAGAAAGCGGAAAGACAGAGGGCGAGAGCGTAGATGACGAAGCCGGACGACCAGATGATAGCCTGCAAGGAGACGGGGAAATAGACTTCAAAGAGGAAAGGATAGGTCAACAAGGCGAGCAGGCTGCCGGTATTGGATACGGCGTAGAGGCGGAAAGCGGAGCGAGTTGGGTAAAGGTCGCTGAACCAGGACTGCACCAAGGGGCCACTTGCCGAGAGGATGATGTAGGGGATTCCGACGGTCCGGCCCAGGAGCTTGAGGATGTCGATCATCGGACTGGTCTCGGCGGCAACCGGCTTCAATCCGGGATCGGGGGTGATGGGAAGGCTGATGATGGCCACGGTGACGAGAGCGAGATGCACTCCCACCTGCAGGGAGCGGCGTTTTCCAAAAATCGTGACAAGAAGATGGGCATATGCGTAGCCGATGACCAATCCGACCTGGAAGAAAAGCATGCAGGCACTCCAGATCGACGAGCTTCCACCATACCACGGAAGGATAAATCGCGCGATGACGGGCTGGACCTGAAAGAGAAGAAAGGCACTCAGGAAAATGACCAGGATGAAGACGATCACCCCTCCTCGTCCGTCCGGAGAATGAAGTTGCTTGCTCATAGCTGCTAGAATTTTCTTTTGGCGGGAGGGCCTTGAAGTCGTCTTTGGACCGGAGTGAATGAGGGTGAAAGTGGGTTGATGAATCTTCGAAGGCCAATGTGAATCTTGCCAAGATTCATACACCGATCCCATCTCCTCCATCGTGGCAGAGATAGATCAAAGATCTCGGGATGAAAACTCTTCGATGAAAAAGTCCTTAGCCCTATTTCCGTCGGACTCTCAGCAGTATTCCACCGCCCATCACGCAACCAAATTTAGCGCGCCGGATGGTTCGGGAATGGTGGTGACAGCGACGTCATCCATAAAGACCCCGCCAGTGGTTCCACCCTGAAAGGACTGCGCCGCATATATTACAAGGTCAAATGACGTATCGACCGGAGCCGTTCCTGACACCGAGAACATTTCGAAGGCAGTTCCCGGGGCGTCGGTCAATTCAACACGGGAAATCTCGGAGTCGTCGTTCTTCTGCCTTTCAATTCGATACTCGTAGCCAATGTCAGAACCGAAGGTAGAAGCATGCCAAGCCTCAAAAGTAACATCGCCTGCTGGGACAACAGCAAAATTCTGAAAGACACCGGCATAGGTGTCTTCAACATTAGTGATGAAAATATAAGCACTGCTGAATCCGGAACGAGGATTAGACATTGACGAAACTGCAGTTGCCGCAAGGTCTCCACTGAAGGCGGGCCAGCCTCCAAAGTGTGGCGGGCCGATAGGGTTGCTCATAGGATCCTCAAATCCTGCATTGAACACCACTGCTGCTGAAGCCTGTGATGCAAGTGCGAGAAGGGTGAGGGACGAGAGAGTGGTTAGTTTCTTCTTCACGATAATAACTTTTTTTTGGACTACTTTAGACTTTGATTGATAGATAGCCGGGGAAATTCCACAACCCTAAACTTTCTGTCATCCTCCGATTCACCCCGACCCCAAGCGCCGACATAGAGAATAGTGAAGTGACCGACGCGACCACCTCGACGAGAGAGTCGAATGAAGGTTAAGTATTCGAGGTTAGCAAGAGCCTTTATCTCGACTCTTGGGCCGGAGTGGGGAAGGTGAGTGCCTGCTGGAATTTGCTTTTAGCGGGAGGGGCTTGAAGTCGCCTTTGGACCGGAGCGAATGGGGGAGAAGTATCAGAGTGAATTAACAGTGTTTTTTTATTTTTTTGTCGTGGGCTGATTTTGGATACGGAGGGACGTGCCAGATCGAGCTCTCGATTTGGCCGGTGATGTTTGGGACCTCGACGGGATGTTTGCGTCGGGGACCGAATGGTGGAGACGGGACCGGGTGTCCTGGCATACTTTCTCAAGCCGTCGCGTGAAAGCGCGGCAGGGGTGCGATGAGCCATCCGGTCGCTCTGGCTCTGTTTGTTCAACCCGGTCCGCGTTTCATGCCGTTGCCGTCACAGATCAGCGCGAGGTGTTTGCGCTTGGCATGGTCGAGGGCGAGGCAGAGGACCTGGCGGGTGTCCCCTGCGAGTTGGAAAATTGCCCGGATGAGCACCTTCTGATTGCGATAGACCGAGGTGATTTCGGGTGTTTGGACGTCTTCATGGCACCACGATGATATCATGTCGGACACCCTCGAAAAGTCCGCCGAAGCAGTCAGGCAAGCTCAAGCCCTAACGGGCTCGCCCGCCTGCTTCGGACGGTAAATAAATGGTAACAGGGGGTTGCGGGGAAAAGAGGGGCGGAGACGGTCTTGGGG
>CAJXVQ010000611.1 GCA_913060685.1 uncultured Verrucomicrobiales bacterium | reverse complement strand
GAACGTCGAACATCCAGTTTTGAATTTTGAATGAGGAACTTGCTTGGGGTGATGAATTTTGAACACCTGGTTGCTGAAAGGCTTCGCCTCACGCGATTGATGGTTCTGAGGAACCGATGCGGGCCATTTCATCGGCTCTTTCGAGCGTCCACGATGCTCCGGGAATTTTAAGCCGATCTTGCAAGATGTCGCGGTGATCCTTCCTGATTTCTCGGTTCTTTGGGCTTTCTTAATTTTCCTGTCCTATTGTCCCTGCTCTGGTTTTCCCTGGCAAGCTTCATGAATTTGCGGGGTGCCCTCCAGAAGGCGCAGCTCAGGTAGAAGTGAGCTTGTGCTATCAGGTGAGGCTGAGCAAGTTCACGGCGGTTAAGATGGCTTGGGCCCGATAGAAAACCGGAGCCTTTTTGGGACTCCGGTTTGGGAAAAGGAAGATCATGACCGGGACGGGTCATGCCACTGGGTGAGCCTGGCGGCCTTACTTGTGGTTGACGCGAGTGAATTGCTTGAGGCGGAGGCCGTTGAGGGCGATGAAGCCGGTGGCGTCGTTCTGGTTGTAAGCTTCCTCCTGGCCGCCTTCCATGGTGGCGATGTCTTCGTCGTAGAGGCTGTTCGGGGAACGGCGTCCGGCGTTCATGATGTTACCTTTGTAGAGCTTGAGGCGGACTTCGCCATTGACGGTTTTTTGGGTCTCGGTGACGAGGGCCTGGAGGGCGTCGCGCTCGGGGGCGAACCAGAAGCCGTTGTAGACGAGCTTGGCGTAAGTTGGGATGAGGCCGTCGCGGAGATGCTGGGCATCGCGGTCGATGGTGAGGGTCTCGAGGTCCTGGTGAGCGGCGAGGAGGATGGTGCCGCCGGGAGTCTCGTAGATGCCGCGTGACTTCATGCCGACGAAGCGGTTCTCGACGATGTCGATGCGGCCGATGCCGTGCTTGCCACCAAGGAAGTTGAGGACGCGCATGATGCCGTAAGGAGAAAGCAGCGTGTATCCGTCTTGCTCGCCCTTGACCTCGAAGTCGCCGAGGGCGGAGATGATGCCGGCGAGTCCTTCCGCTTGCAGTCCAATGATGTTTCCTTTTTCAAAAAGGCACTGAATGTATTCGGCTTGGTCGGGAGCGTCTTCGGGCGAGACGGAGAGGACATACATGTCCGTGTCTTTCTCGGTGGTGCCGTCATACCAGGTGTCCTCGAGCGCGCCGGCTTCGAAGGAGATGTGGAGGAGGTTCCGGTCCATGGAGTATGGCTTGCTTTTGGAAGCCTGGACATCGATGCCGTTCTTTTCGCAATAGGCGATCATTTCAGCGCGGCCGGGGAATTCTTCGCGGAAGGAATCGTCACGCCAGGGGGCGATCATTTTAATTTCAGGAGCGAGGGCGTTGAGGGCGAGCTCGAAGCGGACCTGGTCATTTCCTTTTCCGGTGGCTCCGTGAGCGATGGCGTCGGCACCTTCGGCGATGGCGACATCGAGCATGCCCTTGATGATGCAGGGGCGGGCGATGGAGGTTCCGAGGAGGTAACGTCCTTCATAAACGGCATTGGCCTGGAACATGGGGAAGATGTAATCTGCGGCGAATTCTTCCTTGAGGTCGCCGATGTAGCATTTGGAAGCGCCGGTCGCGAGGGCCTTGGCTTCGAGTCCGTCGAGTTCCTCGGCCTGGCCGACATCCGCGCAGTAGGCGATGATTTCAGCGTTGTATTTCTCTTTGAGCCAGAGGAGGAGGACTGAGGTGTCAAGACCTCCGGAGTATGCGACCACAATTTTCATCGGGCTTGGGATAAGGCAGAGATGGGGGAATGGCGAAAGTTTTTTTAGGCAGAAAAGGGGAATTTGACCACTGGGGAGAGGAAGGTCCGGGATTTTAACTCACACCGTGAAATTTGAACGTGCCTGGCTGAGGGGCTTGGGGTGTGATTTTTGACCACAGAATGGGCGGAAGGGCGCAGTAGGCCGAGCGGGGTGTGAGGGCACTCTGGAGAGAGCCCTTCCGTGGGGAGGAATTGTCCATGGAGGGGGGAGGCTATTGGGGGAAGAATATTTGAGGCCCAACGCTCAACTTTGAACGTTGAAGGCTGGGTAGGGGGCTTTTGATGGCTTAGGGGACTTCGACGTAGAAGGGGAGGGCGAGGACCCGGAAAAAGCTCTTGTTTGCGATGGGGAGGGTCGTTTGGGAAAGGCCGTTGATTTCGAAGGGCGAGCCGACGCTGGTCCAGGAGTCAGCTTCCAGCGAGGGGCTGGATTGGATGGTGTATTGCATGCCTTCAATTCCGGTGAAGGAAAATACGGCAGCGTCCGAGGTAGAGGTGATCGACACAAGCGGAGGAGTGAGGTCGGGCAGAAGGGCGAAGTTATCGACTCCGACAGCTCTGCCATCGGCGGCGGCGGAGGCAGGATAGAAGTTGAGGCCGATCTCGACAACATCGCTCAGAATGAGCGGTGTCAGATCGACTTCAACAAATTCATCATCATCTTCGTCGAAAATATACCAGGGGTCTTCTGAAAATGAGCTATCCAATCCCAACCACCCTGATGATTCGATGATGTAGAAGTCGCTGTAGTAAAAGGTTCCTCCGGCCAAAATGTAGAATTCGACGTCACCGAAGGTTGAAAGGTCCTCAATAAAGATATCGCAAAAGACGTTTTTAATGCCGGTTCCAGAGTAGTCTCCGACGAAGTAGCCGTCGGATGAGAGCCCGTCTGCAAAAAGAGAGACCCCGGCATCTTGGGTGAAGGTGGCAAAGATTTCGGGGTCGCCCGAGTTGAAGAGGTTCCAGGGAGCGAAATCGGTCTCATTGTTGGAGTAGTCATAGAATCCCCAGCTCTCGCCATTTTCCTGCATGGTAAAGGATTCGATTCCGCCGAGGATTTGACCGTGGAGGGCGGGGGCGAGGAGAAGGAGGGAGAGGATTTGCTTCATGAGGGCTTAGACGGATGGTCCGGCATTTTCCAGAAACTGAATGAGAAAATCGATTCTTTTTCTGACTTCGGGGGTTTCGAGGAGGCGTTGGCGATCATTCGGGTCATGAATGAATTGTTGGGCGACGGCATCGGAGCAAGTTGCGGAGTCTCCGGCTTTGTCCAAGGTTGCGTTAATCTGCTCGTTGACTTCGGAGGGAAAGCTTGAGAGGGCGCGGTTGATGGCGCGGCGGAGGCGGTTGAGAGATTCCTTTTCTTCGGCGGCGGAGAGGGTGGTGTCCAGGACGGGACGGATCTTGGCGTGTGGGAACGGTTTGTCATCAAGCCATTCCTCAAAGTAGACGCGGAAGACGCCGTGAAGGAGGAGGTTTGAGGTGCCTTGTTCTGATTCGCGGGAAGCGCGGATGAGTCCTATGGTGCCGACGGGGGCGGCGCAGCGGTCGGGATCCGAGCTGTCATCACCAAGGAGGTTGCCAACGCAAAACATGCAGTCTCCTTCGAGGGCTTCTTCGAGCATCTGGCGGTAGCGGGGCTCGAAGATGTGGAGCGGCATGCCTCCGTGAGGGAAGAGGATGGTGTCCGGGAGCAGCATGACACCGCAGGTTTCGGGAATGGTGAGAGAGTTCATGTGGCTAAGGCTTAAGGTTGAGGGCTTAAGGCTTAATTTTAGGGTGACCTGGCAATTAACTTCCAATGGATTTTCGAGAAGCTAATCGCCAATTGCTAATCGCCAAGTGGTTCTGAAGCTTTCTGCTGAAGAACCATTAGGAGAGGGCTTGGTCGATGTCTTCGACGATGTCGTCGATGTGCTCGATGCCGATGGAGAGGCGGACGAGTTCGGGGCGGATGCCGCCGGCGAGTTGTTGCTCGGAGGTGAGTTGGGAATGGGTGGTGGTGGCTGGATGGATGGCGAGAGACTTGGCATCGCCGAGGTTTGCGACGTGGGAGAGGAGCTTGAGGTTGTTGATAAACTTTGCTCCAGCTTCGGCTCCGCCTTTGATGCTGTCTCTTATACACATCTCCGAGCCCACGAGACCGA
>CAJXVQ010000610.1 GCA_913060685.1 uncultured Verrucomicrobiales bacterium | reverse complement strand
TCTACACAGAGTAGATCGTCGGCAGCGTCAGATGTGTATAAGAGACAGTTGCAGCGAAACTTCCTCCCCCTTTGCCTGAACCTCACCCCCGAAAATCTCCCCCACGATCTCCCCGAACGAAGGCTTTCCCCGCTCACACAGCTTCAGATTCCCAAATTCAGCCCGACCATCCTTGATCTCAACATAAACTGCTTTGGCCCCCCGGAGTGGGACCCGGAATTCAGTCGCTTCGCTCCCAAGGGTTTCTTCGACCTTCGGCAAAAAACCAGGAACGACCACCAGCATGATGGCCGTCATCATGGGAATTGCCAACAAGGTCAGCAAACCAAGCGTCACAAACAAAATCGTAAAGGCATTGTTGGCAAACTGCATCGCCGCATTCCGCCCGTCGGCCGCCACTTTCTTGCCGAAAAGCGGAACAAAGGCGGCGTTGAAAGCTCCTTCACCGAAAATTCGGCGAAACATGTTTGGAAATCGGAAGGCCGCAAAAAAGGCATCCGCCACCACCCCGGTCCCCAAAAATCTCGCGATCAGAACGTCACGAGCCACCCCAAGAACCCGACTCATCAAAGTGAACCCGGAAATCGTCATGAGCGAGCGAAGCATACGGACGGAGAGTGAATCCTTCCCTCGCCAAGCTCAAGCAAGGCTTTGTCAAAAAGGCCAGAGCCGGAAACCTTGTTCCTTCGCCTTTCGCTGATACTTCCCGTCACCCACGCTCAGAACATCAACCCGAACCCGGGCCAGCCCCTGCTTTTTGAATCCAAGCTTGGCCGCCGCCCGAGGAGTCACATCGATGATCCTTCCGGGAATGAAAGGCCCCCTGTCATTGAGGCGCATCTTGAGGGATTTTCCGTTCTCGAGATTGGTGACCTTGACCCGACATGGAATCGGAAGCGTTTTGTGCGCTCCCGAAATGTCAAACCGGCCGACCTTTTCCCCCAATGAGGTATTCCCGCGGATCAGTCCAAAAAATTTACTTTCGTTATACCACGAGGCGATTCCTTCGTCGGAATAAGTGAGAGCTTCCTCAACTCCAAGTGGCTGATACTTTTCACCTCGAATCGTGTAGCTCTTGGTCTGATAACTTTTGTAATCATGCCCGGCGCACGAAACTACGACTGAAGTCGTGACAAATAGTAACAGGCTCGCTCCCACCTGAAACTTCATCCTACTCAGCGTCCCGCGCTTTGATCTCAGGAAGGGTGCGAGCAACTTTCTCTTTCAGAGCTTTTCCAACCTGAAATTTCACAATAGCCCGATCAGGAATTGGGATTGTCTTTGTCGGATCTTTCGGATTCCGCCCCGGACGCCCTTTTGCGACCTTGGTTTCGAAAGTCCCAAAATCGCGAATCACGACATTTTTGGCCTCCGCCAATTCCCGTGAAACAATATCGACGACCAGATGCAGCATTTTCGAGGAAAGAGTCTGCGTAATGCCGAGCTTGTCGCTCACCTCTTGGATAATTTCTTTTTTGGTAAAGTTTGCCATTATTAGGGGGGGATCTTTGGTGTTGATAGATCGTAACGATTTAGGTCTATCTGTCAAAAATTCTTACGACATCTGATGGAATATCTTCAGAAATACTCATCTCAAATCAGTCGCGTTGTCTTAAAGTGAATTTTGGCAAGATCTTCCAGCCTACTTCGGTCAAACTTTTTCAAAAACACGCGAGCAGATTCGACAACTTTTGGCCCTGCTCCCAAGGGAAGCTCGATGCCGGTCTTCTCGGAGGCCCGATCAATCCAATCGAGAAAACTCTCTCGCGCCAGGATAGATGCCGCAGCGACAGCGAGATCGCTCTCGGCTTTGGTCCGCTCCTCCAATTTGATCGTAACGTGACGAGCTTCAAGCTCTTTCCCAATTCCGGAAGAACTTGAAAACTGATCACACAGGGCCCTTGGACACCGGGGGATGCGACGAACAAGGTCAGCGATTACCGACGCATGCCCTTTTGCCAAAATACGATTCAAGTTATTATGTTTCTTATAGAGATCGTTGTATTTCCGCGGAGGCCAGCGAACAACCTTATAATCGTTCCCAACCGTAGATTTTACATGCGAGGCCAATTCACGAATCCGTTTTGCCGAACCTACTCTCTTACTGTCCATAATTCCAGCATCGAGGAGCGCCCGGGTCGTTCGCGGGGTCGTGTAGACACCAGCCACAACCAATGGCCCAAAGTAGTCGCCCTTGCCACTCTCATCGACCCCAATATGAGGCTCAAACATTTCAGCATCCCAGTGCTCTTCATAGCCCAGTCTCGCCTCACCCACCACTTCGGGTTCCAGAATAAACTTCACAAAATCCTCCGTGCCTTTTCCTTGCACGAGAACCTTGGGTCCTTTCTCGTAGACCGTCACATTCAACTTCCCCTTCTTTCCCGAAAAGATCGCATAGGGCCTGTCATGAAACTCGAAGCCATCTCTTCGCAGACAGGCCTTCAATATTGAGGACTGCTCGTGAGTTAAAGGCAGGGTGTAACTTGTCAGACTCATCTTCCGTCGGATCGTATCTCGTTTTCGGCGACTTTCTAGGGGGGAATTTCGCTGGCCTCTCCTCCCTGTCCCCGTAAACTTCAGCTGCACCATGAAAAAGCCCAATGCCCGACGTCATCCTCTGCAAAACGTCCGGGCTTTTCGAGGAGCTCTCCTCCGTTGGTTTGGTGAAACCGCCAAGTCTTATCCCTGGAGGGAAACCACAGACCCTTGGGAAATTTTGGTCTCGGAGATCATGCTGCAGCAAACCACCGTCACCTCCGTTTTGGCGAACCGCCGTTTCGAAAATTTTCTGGATGAATTTCCAAGTATCGAAATCATCGCCAACGCGCCCGAAGAAAAGATCCTGCGGGCATGGGAGGGACTGGGATACTACAATCGGGTCCGCAATTTGCAGAAAGCCGCGCGGGCAGTCCTCGAAAACTTCGAGGGCACCTTCCCCTCCGATGCCGCAACGTTGGAAACCCTTCCGGGGATCGGACGCTACACTGCGGGAGCCGTCAGCAGTTTCGCCTTTGACCAACCTTCTCCCATCGTCGATGGCAACATCGCCCGGGTTCTCTCACGCATCCTGGACATTCACGAGCCCATCGACTCCACCAGTGGACAAAAGAAAATTTGGCAGGCCGCCGGCGAGCTCCTCGATCAAAAAAACCCCCGCCTCTTTAACTCCGCCATCATGGAGCTCGGACAAACCCTCTGCACCCCCCGCTCACCGGAATGCCTCATCTGCCCCGTTCGTAATTTCTGCCAGGCCAGCTCACCCGCCGACCTCCCGGTCAAGAAGCCCCGAAAGAAATTCGTCGCCGTTGAAGAACACGCCTTCCTCCATATTCAAGGAGGGAAAATCCTCCTCTCACTTGGTGAAGATTCGCGACGTAAGGGTTTCTGGAAACTTCCACTGAGAGAGGCCGAACGATGCGCCCATCTCGAACCAGCCAGCAAACACCGCTACGTCATCACCCATCACAAAGTCACCCTCCATCTCTATCGCAGTGATCCTGGAGATCTCCTCGATGGTGAAAAATACCACGCGCTCACTGAGCTCGAATCACTCCCCATCGCCACCCCGGTTCGTAAAATCCTCGTAGCAGAGCAATAGATTTACCATCCGTATTGATCCACCAAACTCCCCGGCACGATCTCGACCTTCGTCCCCATCTGCGTCTTGTGAAAAATCAAGGGCTGCGCCGCTTTAAAAATCCGAATACAACCAAAGCTGCATTTCGTTCTCTTTGGAAATTTCCCGACATGCATCCCCACCCCGTCCCAAGTCAATCGCATCCAATACGGCATCTCGATTCCCTCATACTCCGTGCCCTCCGCCAATGGACCTTCGTGCTCCCATGACTTGTCGATGACCACCTTGCGGGTTTCCTTGTTCACGATCCGTCCATATCGGTTCGACCGCTTCTCTTCCTGTCTCTTATACACATCTGACGCTGCCGACGATCTACTCTGTGTA
>CAJXVQ010000609.1 GCA_913060685.1 uncultured Verrucomicrobiales bacterium | reverse complement strand
ATCAGCCTCGGTCTCGTGGGCTCGGAGATGTGTATAAGAGACAGCTCCAGGACCGCTAAAAGCAGCCCAATTCGCGTGGGCTGTTCCGGCTTATCCAAATCCGACAGCAAAACATCCCAACGACCACTCGTCGTCGGCGGCATCCCGAGTTCCTGGCTGCGGGCACCATAGAAAATCTCCAGCAATCGTCCGTTTTCGGAATAGCAGCGATGCTCGTTCGGCAATGTCGTGAAGCTGACAAACGATGGTGCCGAAACCATGCTTCCCTCCGCCTCGGCGAAAACCCCGATATCAACCCGGTTCGACCACATTGAAGAACCCGGCGCAATGGGCCGCCGGGGATGATAGCCAACCGAGATTGTCACTTCCCCGCCATGCTGGTCGCCTGGCTCAATGGTGATCAAGTCAGGATCGCCGCGCAGCACCACCCATCGAAATGTGAGTGGGCGATCTTGGTGATCGAAGCTGCCATCGGCGCTGATCAGCATGGTCCGGCGGAATTCCGGTCCCCGGAATAGTCGGGCGATGGCACAAGGCGAACTCGCGATCTGCTCACTCTTCACATGGTTGGGTTCGAAGAAGTCCCGGCTTGGGGTGACCCCGGTTTCCTTAATAATTTTTAGATTCACCAGCGGAGGAATCGCGTCGGACGTCATCGCCTGGGCGAGATTCATCATCGCCATCACATCGATCTTCTTTCCGTCGAAGACGCTCGGATGAGCCTTGCCGGTAAAGTAATCATCCGGTCCGGCGGCCGCCTTGTAGGACTTTCGGAAAATCGCCTGAACGGTGGGCATCAGCAGGCCCTTATTGATCAGATTTTTTTGGATCACGGGTGGAAAGGACGCGATCGTTTTCAGAACCGCGTGCATGAAAACCTTGTCCGAATGCGATGAGCCCTGGCTGCTGATCAGGTAGGGAGAATTCGCCGGATAAAGATCACCGTAACCGCCGGGTCCGTTCGTTCCGGGATCATGATCGCGATGCTCTGGATAGACGTAGAGCGCATTCGTTCGATACTGCCCATAGAGAAAGTTCAGCCCATTCGGGTTGAGGTAATACATCCGCTGATGGCTTCCGCTCTGGGTTGCCGTCGAGGCTGTCGATGAATTCCCAACCACCACCTTGCCCTTCAGCAGTTTCCTCTTCGCTCCCCAATCGGCTTTGGCTTTCCGTTCCTCTTTCGAGTAGCCGATCGGTTTGAGCTGCGGATAGGAGGTAACCCTGAGATTCGAGTGCAGCCGGTCACGATTGTCATACCAAACACCTTCTAGGCCCGCCGCTTTGCCTGCCTTGAACCATTCATTGATTTGCTTGCTGGCTGCGTCATTTCCTTTGCTGACTATCACGCTGGTTGAATCCGACTCATCGGCAGCGGCCCAGATTTGAGTGCCTGCAACGGCTAGGATGACCCCAATCCAATTTGAAACGAAAGATCGAGACATGCATAAAATATGACGATCCGGCTCACCACTGTCAATCCGCGTCGGGGTGACTTTTCTGCGGCAAATAAGGCTGCGGGATTTGCAGACACGCCTGCGTTACACACTTGGCACGATCAGCAAGATGTTGGCTTGATGCAGCTAATCAGAACTTCGGTTCACAAGAGGTTTTCACACAGTGGAGGTCTATCAGTATGCAAAGCAGGTGGAGGAGAAGGCTCAATTGGAAAATGAAGAATCCCACAATCTGAAAATTGCCAAGGCGGTTCATTGCAAGATCCGCTATTTCAGAGATGGTGCGATCCTTGGAAGTAAGAAGTTCGTCAACGATTTCTCCGAAAGCCAAAGAAATCGTTTTAATCCGACGCGGAAGAACGAAGCGTGAAAAGCGCGCGGGTCTCTAAAGGACCTTGCCACCACTCGAACGCGGCCTTCAAATCACCTGCCCTGATCGGGGAATGCTCTTAAGACAAATCAATGACAAGAATTGGCAAAGATATACGTAGTTAGCGCCCGACATGATTATGAAGCTCTGGCTCTCTCTCTTTTCACTCCTCGCGGTCTTTCAGGCCCCGGCCATCACCTTTAAAGATGGCGACACCGTTGTCCTTCTTGGGAATACCGTCATCGAACGCGCTCAAAAATACGGCCACCTCGAAACCACCCTTGCGCTCTCGACCGGAAAGAAGGGCCTCAAGTTCCGCAATCTCGGCTGGAGTGGCGATAGCGTCTACGGTCACGCGCGCAGCTACTTCGGGCCTCCCAAGGTCGGCTTCGACCGCCTCAAGGCCGACCTTGCCGAACTCGAACCAAATGTCGTCATCATCTGCTACGGAGCCGTCGCCGCATTCGAAGGAGAAAAGGGTCTTTCGGAATTCCTCTCAGGTTATGAAACCCTCCTGACGATGGTTCAGGAAACTGCCAATCCCCGCGAGATTGTCATCGTCTCTCCTCCACCTGCCGAAAGCCTCGGCACTCCCATGCCGGACATGACGAACCACAACACGAACCTGGCCCGCTACTCAAAGGCTCTCGGTGAACTGGCCAAAAAACACTCACTTAAATTTGCCGATTTCTTCACCACCCTCGGCAAGAGCACCGGCCTTACCGACAACGGCCTTCACTTCACCTCAAAAGGCTATGAAGCCGCTGCTCCAAAATTCGCAGAAGCCCTCGGCCTCACCCTGCCGACCGGAAATCAACTCCAAAGCGATCCTGCCCGTAAACTTCGCGAAGCCATCATCGCCAAGAACAAGCTCTTCTTTTTCCGCTGGCGCCCTGCCAACGAAACCTACCTCCGCCTTTTCCGGAAACATGAGCAGGGACAGAACGTCCGGGAACTCCCGATGTTCGATCCCCTCATTGCCGCTCAGGAAAAAGAAATCGAAGCCCTCAAGGAAACCACTCTCGCCATCAAATGATGATCACACGACTCCTCCTCATCACCTCTCTTACGACTTTTTCCGCGCTCGCCCAGCGCGGTCTCCGCGATATCCCCGATCCTGATCCGGTCAAGCAACAGGCCGCTTTCAACCTGCCCGAGGGCATGGAGATCGAGCTCTTCGCTTCCGATCCCATGATCGCCAAGCCGGTCCAAATGAACTTCGATAACAAGGGGAGACTTTGGTTGGTCTCCAGCGGGATGTATCCTCACATCGTTCCGGGTGCCGAGGAAAATGACCGCGTGCTTGTGCTCGAGGACACCAACGGAGATGGCAAGGCCGACAAGCGCACCGTCTTCGCCGATGACCTCCACATTCCCACAGCCGTTCTCCCCGCTGATGGCGGAGCCTACGTCGCCAACTCCACCGAAATCATCTTTCTCAAGGACACCAACGGAGACGGAAAAGCGGACCACCGCCGCGTCGTGCTCTCCGGCTTCGGCACCGAGGACACCCACCACCTCGTCCACACCTTTGAACAAGGACCGGACGGCATGCTCTACTTCCTCCAGTCGATCTACATTCACAGCCACCTTGAGACCCCCTATGGCGTTCGCCGTCTCATGGGCGGAGGAATCTGGCATTTCCGCCCGGAAACCCAGCGCGCTGAAATTCTCTCCAAGGGGCTGATCAATCCCTGGGGGTTTATCTTCGATGAATACGGCCAAACCTTCGCCACCGATGGCGCGGGTGGCCACGGCATCAATGACATTTTTCCCCGCTCCGTCTTCCGCACCTCGCCGGGCGCCCAACGCATCGTCGATGGCCTCAATCCCGGACAACCGAAACTCTGCGGACTTGAAATCCTCTCCGGATCACATGTTCCCGAAAACCTCCGGGGCGTTCTCATCGCACCCGACTTCCGCGGCCACCGCATCAATGCCTACCGCCTCTCGCCCAATGGCAGTTCCTACACCTCCACCCGCATTGATGACTTCCTCAGCTCCTCCCACCGCGCCTTCCGCCCCATCGATGTCAAAATGGGCCCTGATGGCGCGCTCTACATCGCCGACTGGTATAACCCCATCATCCAGCATGGCGACTGTCTCTTATACACATCTCCGAGCCCACGAGACCGAGGCTGATCTC
>CAJXVQ010000608.1 GCA_913060685.1 uncultured Verrucomicrobiales bacterium | reverse complement strand
TGTATAAGAGACAGCCATTGGCCTGCGCGACGTCCTCGGGAGTCGGAACCCGACCTAGCTCGAGCGTCATCCCCACCATGCGACTCACGCTGGTCTGGAGAGTTTCGAGACTCTGCTGGGCTTGGATAAAGTCGGCAGCGACCGAATTGTTCATGAGCTCCGTGCGGGCACTCTCAAACTCGGCGATTTCACTCTCGCCCAACTGAAGGCCGGACTGCTGCTTCTGGTTCAAGGCCTGGCCACGTTCGTGCACGGATTGATAGCTCAGGCGGGCCTCGTCGTTGCCCAAAAAGGTCTCGACGCTGGCCAAAAGGCCCTTGTAATCGGCATCATTCGCGATGGTTTCGCAAAGATCCCGCGTCTTTGACATGACTGCTGAATCGTCCTCTAAAAGGTTCATACCAGCGACATACGCTCCGCCGACCGTTGCCGCAACCGCAGATTTTCTCTTTTATTTCCATCGACCGATGATCCTATCCGAAAAAAAGAGACGCCCAGCCTCGTTTAAAGAGTAGTATTTTCATCATGAACAGCAAAACAGGACTCTTCGTAGCCGCTTGGGCCATCAGTTGCGGCGCCGCTTTTCTCGTAGGTCGAAGTTCCTCCGAACCCTCTGACGCCGATGTTCAGGCCAACTCCGGAACGAACTCCCCCGCCGCCAGCTCCCGTAGCACGTCACGAGGCGATGGATCTTCCGCTGGACGTGGCAACAGCCGCAGCAGGCGAACCTCTTCCGGATCAGTGAGCTCCAGCGGCGACCAGCTCGCTGAAGTCCGCGAGGAAATCCAAAAACTAAAATCCATCTCTGATCCCATCGCCCGGGCACAAGAATTCCTCGATTTCGTCAAAAACCTCTCTCCAGATCAATACCTCGACGCCGTCGATGCCTACCGCGAAGGCGGAATCAATGAGGAGCAGTTCGGAGAATATCGCATTCTCCTTACCGCCTGGGCACAAGTCGCACCGCTCGATGCCCTCGACTATGCTTCTGAAAAGACCGGCACCTCCCTCGCCCGTCAGACCATTCTTGCCGCTTGGGCCAAGAACGACACCGAAGGTGCCGTCGCCTGGGCCCGTGACAATTTCGAAAATGAAGGCGATGAAAACCGGGCCAATCCTTGGATCGTCGGCGTTATTGAAGGAATCTCCTCCCTCGATCTTGGCCGGGCCACCCAACTTCTCGAAGAACTCCCCTTCTCCCGTGGACGTGGCGAGGCTCTCGACGCCGTCTTCGCTGAAGTCACCGCCGGTGGCAACGATACCGCCAAACAATGGGTTGCCAGCCTCACCGATCCAAAACTCAAGGAAGGCGCCGCCGCCCGCCTCGCCGGACAACTTGCCGAGGTAGATCCTCAAGGAGCTGCCGAATGGGCCGCCTCCATGGGACCGGAAATCATGAAGAGTTCAGCTGGCGAAATCGTGAACCGTTGGGCGGATGCCGACCTCCCGGCCGCCGTTGACTGGGTCGAAGGCCAGAGCGAAGACATCATCGCCTCAGCAGCCCCCTCCCTGGTCCGCCAAATGATCGATCAAGAAGACGTCGTCTCCGCCTCGAACTGGCTCTCCGACTACGAAGGCAACCCCGCCTTCGACGAAAGCGTTCGCTCCCTCGTCCGGTACTCCATGAACGACGAACCCGCCATGGCCGCAGACTGGATCATGAAGCTCACTACCGAAAAAGACCAGACCGGCACTTTCCACCGGATGCTTGGCAATTGGATGCGGAAAGATCGCGACGGAGCGATGGACTACATTAATAACAATCCGGTTCCCGAGAGCATCAAAAGACGCGCTGGCATGACCCCCGAAACAAAGTAATCTCGCTTCATGAAAACCTTCTTTGCCCCCTTCCTTTTCCTCGTCTCAACCGCCCTCTTCCTCACCTCCTGCAAGGACGAGGTCGTCGACATCAAACCCGACCTCCCCACCGACGAGACCAAGCACGAAATCATCACTCTCGGCGGTGGCTGCTACTGGTGTGTCGAGGCCGTCTTCCAACAACTGGAAGGCGTCGTTTCCGCCACTTCCGGATTCATGGGAGGCCACCTTCCCAATCCCACCTACAAGGAAGTCACAAGCCAGGTAACCGGCCACATCGAAGTGGTGCAGGTCGTGTATGACCCCAAAGTGATCTCAACCGAGGAAATCCTCGAATGGTTTTGGAAAGCACACAACCCCACCGACACCATGGGTCAGGGAGTTGACCAAGGGGTGATGTATATGAGCACCATCTTTACTCATTCCGAAGAGCAGCTCAAAATCGCCGAAGCTTCAAAGAAAGCCGAACAGGACAAACTCGTGGATGCCATCGTGACCACGATTCGGGAAGCAGAGGAATTCTATCCCGTCGGCGATGAGCAACAAGACTACTACTTCCGCATGAAAGGGCAAAACCCCTACTGCCCCCAGCAAATCACCCCGAAGCTCAAGAAACTCGGACTTGAATACTGAGTCATCGAAGCTTCAGGCCGATCAAACGAGTGGGATCAGGTTTCTATCAGCGAGACGTCGCCCTGCCTTGATCTGACGTTCAAGATCGCTCAAATCCCGGCCGACGCGAAAACTCCCCGCGATCGACTCGACTTTGCACAATGAGTGAACCCGGACCTTCTCGCCCGCCCACCAACGAAGCCTGTGACCGGCACTCCCCTCCCCCGAAACGGCAGCCTGCCCCATCGAGACACACCAGCCAACAATCACTGCCCGATAGGAACGTCGGCAAGACGCCCGACCCGGATGGCATTCACCAAATCCTGCAACACATCCAGACCCTCGCGCTTCACCGCATCGATACCGCTGGGCCATTTCAAAGTCTTTTCCAGATCCGCGATTTCATCAACCGCGCTCCGAAGATAGTCGTCGTCGATGTTCTCCGAATCGAACAAAGGCAAGCGATCAGCCTCCAGATCATCCAGGGTCAGACGGAGAATTTTCAAGCTCTTTTGATCGCCCTCTTCAACGACTGCAAACCGCTTAATCCGTTCCTCGGTCCGGGCCTTGCGACGATCCTCGCTCTCCTTCAATTCGGCGAGGCGCTTTGACAGATTCAGCGAAACGGAATTTGCGGCACGGACCATTCTTGCCCTCTCAATATCCGCATTGAGATACTTGAAATACTGATTCTCCGAGACCCGTATTCTGCTCTTCTCGCGCAGAGCAGGAATGAAAAGAGAAGTGTGATCACGCGGTTCAAACCTCGGACTGGGATAGATGACATCATGGGGAAGAACATACTTCTGAGATCCTTCCCCCCTGTCCCCGGCATCACTAAGATTGGGTAAAATCAGATCCGGAGTCACCCCCTTGATCTGCACCGAACTCCCGGAAACGCGATAGTATTTTTGAAAGGTCAACTTGAGCCAACCTGCTCGTTCCCGATCTGCACGAATTGGCATGATATCGGAAATGTTAATCGTCTTCTGGACTGTTCCCTTGCCGTAAGTTGATGAGGCCCCTATGACAACCGCCCGACTATAATCCTGCAAAGCCCCCGCCAAAATCTCAGTCGCCGAAGCACTACTTTTGCTCGTGAGCACGATCAATGGCCCTTCATAAAGAGGCTTGAGATGAAGGGAATTTAGCGCCGTTGTCTGTCCGGAAATCGACTTCACCTGCACGACCGGCCCTCGCCCCACAAAGAACCCCGTGAGACGCTGAACCTCCGGAAGCGACCCTCCCGAATTCCACCGGAGATCGAGCGCAAGCCCGTCTATTTTTTCTTTTTTGAGACGCGCTAAAATCCGCTCAACGTCGACCGAGACCCGGCTCCCCGAATCATCAAAGTCGAAGTAAAAAGACGGGATCGTTATCACCGCCAACTTTGTCAAATTTTCTCCGTTGCTGAATTCGTAAATCTTCGCCGTGGTGAGTTCGTCTTTCATCGTCACCACCCCGCGCGGAATGGCGATTTCAACGGTCTTCTCGAGACCTGTCTCTTATACACATCTGACGCTGCCGACGATCTACTCTGTGTAG
>CAJXVQ010000607.1 GCA_913060685.1 uncultured Verrucomicrobiales bacterium | reverse complement strand
TACACAGAGTAGATCGTCGGCAGCTCAGATGTGTATAAGAGACAGGTGTTGGGTGTGGTGATAGGTTTGGTCACCGGCGAAGAAGAGGATGTCGGGATCCTGGGCGAGGACGTTTTTGACAATCAGGGGACGGGCACCGGTGGTGCGGGAGGAATTACAGGAGAGGTTGCCGACGACGATCGTTTCCTTTTCAGTGGGCTCGCGACGAACCTTTCCTTCAAAAGTGGCTTTGTCCGCGTGACGGAGGCGGTAGGCGAAGTCCTTGGTGGAGTCCCAGTCCTTAATGCGGAAGTGAGCGGACCAGCCGGGGTAGATGACCTTTTCCTTGGCGATTTCCTTCCACGTGCCGCCTTCCTTGACTTCGAGGCGGACTTCTTGAACTTCGTCGGGCTTGAGGGGATAAAGCTGTGCGGTAAGTTTGAGGGTCTTGTTTTGAAGGGTGTAGACAGCGAAGCAGATGACGTCCTCGCGTGGGACATCGAGGTTGATCATGGCGCGCTTCTTGTTGGCATCCTGGCGTTTCCACCAATCGGAAGTGGCGCGGTCATCGAGGCGGGAGTATTTCTCGCCAAAGACCTCGGACGAGGTGGGCATGAGTTTTCCGTGGACGGTGGAAATGGCCAGAAGGGCCAGCAAAATGAGCTTCATGGCGCGAAGCTAGCAGCTTGGGAAAGCAGTGACAATTCCTCAAAATGCGGATTGGGCCCTTCCTGATAGGCGATTCGCAGGCAAAATTAGCTCTGAATTGGGAGAGTGACCAATTGGTTCCGAAAGGGTGGGCCGTCGGCAATTAGATTTTTTTGATTGATTCTCCGGTTCTCGAGGGGATAACGGGGTGTCATGTCCCGAATATTCATTCTATTTTTATCGGTTTTACCGATGGCTCTTCTTGCCGGTGAACGTCCGTCGAAGGTTGGAAACTTTGCGCTGATTGATCACGAGGGCAAATTCCACGAGCTGGATTACGAGCTGAAAAAACCCGGAGTGAAGGGGCTCTTCATTTTCATACATGGTAATGGTTGTAAACTTGTAGAGAAGAGAATCGATAAGCTCAAGGAATTGAGAAAAGAGTACGAGGACAAGGGCATCAGCTTCTGGATGTTGAATGCAAATCGTCAGGACAACCGTGCTGAAATTTGTGAGGCAGCGGTGGAGTTCGATACTTCAATACTCGAAACAGCGGAAGACCCCGCAAAACCCGCAATACCCATCTTGATCGACGACTCCCAGATTGTCGCCCAGTCCTTGGGCGTCGAGCGCACCGCCGAAGCTTATCTAATTAGCGCGAAGGGAAAAAAGATCGTCTATCACGGTGCCATCGATGATCGGCTGAGCTATCAGGCCGACAAGCCAGTCGCCAAAAATCACTATCTTAAGGACGCGATCAACAGCCTCATCGCGGGCGAGGAAATCGATCCTGTCGCCACTGATGCTCCCGGATGCAAAATCACCTATCCAAAGTTCACGGAGCCTCTCACCTACACCCGGGACATTGCACCCATTTTGGCGAAGAACTGTCTCCCATGCCACACCAAGGGCGGCCTTGGACCTTTTTCCATGAGCAGTTATCGCAAGGTGGCCGGCTGGTCCGACATGATGGCCGAGGTCATCATGACCAGGCAGATGCCTCCCTGGCATGCTGACCCGGAGATTGGCGAATTCTCCAATGACTGCAGTCTTTCGACCGAAGAAGCCCATAAAATCGTCACTTGGATTTCAGCAGGTTCGGTAAAAGGCGAAGGCCCCGATCCGCTCCTTGATTTCAAGCCGGTAATCCCCAAGTGGCATCTTGGCGATCCCGACCACGTAATCAAACTCCCTGCTCAAATAGTGGCTGCCAAGGGAGTCTTCAAATACCGCTACGTGACCCTTGATAATCCCTTCGACAGCGACGTCTGGCTCACTGCGACCGAAATCCGCCCCGGCAACACCAGCGTCCTGCACCATGTCATCGTGACTTCCCATCCTGCGGATCGTGCGAAAGATCGTAGGAACGAGCAATGGATCACCGGATATGCGCCGGGCACCCAGGGGCAGCTCTATCCCGAGGGCAGTTCGGTCTACTTGAAGAAAGGCCACAAGCTCCGCTTTCAGCTTCATTACACGGCCTCCGGAAAAGAAAACGAGGTCGATTATACGCAACTTGGCCTTCATATCACCAAAGAGCGAACGGCGAAAATCTTCCGCACAGCCATTGTCGCCCAAAGAGGTCTTAAAATTCTTCCTGGTGACGCGAATTCAGAAATTCCGCATTCTGGGTATGAATATAAAGATGATATTAAGGATGATAAGAGTGACGATGATAAGTTTCATCCATCTCACTTCTTTAAGAAGGGTGCCACTCTTTACGCCATTAATCCGCACATGCATTTTCGAGGGAAATCCATGAAATTCGAAGCGAAATATCCTGGTGGTAATGATCAAATTTTCCCTCTGCTCTCCGTGCCCAATTATGATTTCAACTGGCAACGAACTTATGTTTTAAAAAATCCGCTCAAACTACCGGCAGGCTCCAGAGTCTACGTCAGGAATGCTTGGGACAACTCGGCCCTAAACCCCCACAACCCCGATCCCACGAAAACGGTGAAGTGGGGTGATCAAACGACCGAAGAGATGTTCTTCGCCACTCTCGGCTATATCGAGGATTGATCGTTCGTTTGCTGCCCGAAAATAAAAGGCAATTGTTTCCATCCCCAATGGAACCCAGCCGAAACGGGGCGCTTGATCTCTCGAGATCGAAAAGGGACACTCCTGACATGCAGTTTAAAAATGTTACCGCAGTCGCGGCCGGGAATGTCTACTTCGAGGGGAAGGTGGTTTCGCACACCATCGTGATGCCTGATGGTGCCAAGAAAACCCTCGGGGTGATCATGCCGGGTTCCTACCACTTCGGCACCGAAGCTGCCGAGATCATGGAGATGGCGAAGGGAGCATGTTCCTATGTCCGGGATGGCAGTGAAGAATCAATCGCGGTGCCAGAAGGCGATCGCTTTGATGTCCCTGCAAATTCGGGATTCACGATCACGGTGGAGGGCGAGCCTTGCCACTATGTCTGCAGCTTTATTTTGTAGGGTTAAGAGATGAAAAATCTTGCGGATGAAGCTTGTCCCCGGGAGGGGCGATATCCATTTCGCCTTTAACCAAGGCGGCAATTGGGAGCTATTTCTTTTGCTTTTTGAAACCGGGGTCGGAGCGTTTCCCGAAGGATTGGGGGCTGAGGGTGTCTTTGACGGGTTTCAGTTGGTTCTTGGGGAGGCGTTCTTTGTTTTTGGCGATATCGTGCCATTGGGCGACCATGGCTTTGACGCGGTCGGGGTGTTTGGCGGCGAGGTCGTTGAGCTCGGTGCGGTCTTCGGCAAGGTTGTAGAGTTCCCAACGGCCAAGTTTGGCGGAGGCGATTTTCCAGTCGCCGGAGCGGAGGGCGCGGTCTTTCGCGAAGTGGAAGTAGAGGGGATCGTGAGGTTTGCGTTTTTCACCGGCGAAGATGGGGAGGAGGGATTTTCCGACGAGGGGGTCGATGGTGCGAGGTCCGACACCCTTGGGGTACGAAACTTTTCCGACTTCGAGGCAAGTCGCCATGAAGTCGATGATATGGGCGGGTTGGTCGGTGACTCGTCCGAGAGGGGTATTGCGGTGAATTGGGCTCGCAGCGGGGAAGGCCTTTGGGAGTGGGGCTAGCGGAGGTCTCATCGACTCCGGAGTGTGGACGATGAGCGGGGAAGAAATACCGCCTTCGTGTTGGTTTTGTTTGTAGAGGCGGAAGGGGGTGTTGCCGAGGTGGGCCCAGCCGACGTCGTAGCACCAGTAGGATTTGGGGTCCCAGGGTTTGAGTTCCTTGCCACGGGTGCGGTCGAAGGGGCAGGCTCCATTGTCGGAGCAGAACATGATGAGGGTGTTTTCATAGAGTCCTTTTGCTTTGAGGTGGGCGATGAGGCTGTCTCTTATACACATCTCCGAGCCCACGAGACCGAGGCTGATCTC
>CAJXVQ010000606.1 GCA_913060685.1 uncultured Verrucomicrobiales bacterium | reverse complement strand
CTACACAGAGTAGATCGTCGGCAGCGTCAGATGTGTATAAGAGACAGGTCCAATGGTGCGTTTCTTCTCGGAGCGACTGAATTCGTCGATGTTAACTTCCTTTTGAAGAGTGGGCAGGTCGGTGTTGAGCTCACGCAAGATGCTTTCCATTTCGAGGAGGTAGCGGAGATCGAGGAGGGCCTTGGTTCGGTCATTGCCTTCGAGCGCTTTGCCATTGGCCTTGGGGAAGTTGGCGGCGCGTTTCTTGAATGACTGATTCAGCGAGGTGAGGATCGCTGCGGGAGTCGCCTTAGCCCAAAGAGGAGCCACCAGAATGAAAGAAAGCGCGAGCAGGATCTTCATGGTCGGAGACTAGCATGGAGGAGTGAATCTTCACGAACCAGAACCAGAAAAAACGCCAGCTCCGCGCAGGGAGTCGGCGTTTCGGGAGAGAGACGGTGGCTATCGTTTGCGACGGCCCCAGCAAAGAAGGCTCGTGGCAAGCAGGAGAAGGCCGGATGGCTCGGGGATCGTTGTGGTGGCCCAGCCCTGATCCTCCAGGATCGCGAGGGTGAGCGGGCTGAGGGTGTGGCCGGTCCCGGCGGTGGCTTGCGGGCTCATGAGCTCGGTGGGAAAATCTCCTTCGTCGAGGTGTGAGTAGCTTGATCCGGGTTTGGCAGGACTCGGCCCGAAAAGATCAGGGGCGGTTCCGCCATTCGCGGCGACGCCAGCAGCGCCTGACCAAGAGATATCATCAGTCGTGACCGCCGTCAGGCGGTCAGCGGGCGACAGGCTTTCGAGAGGCGTTGAGGTTGAAGTGCGTTGGACAAAGAAATCAAAGCTATTGATGCGTTCCGGATCTTGATTGAGGTATTCACCGTCGACTGTTTTTAAGCTTCCGCTCCAACCCAAGCCGTGGCCAATTTCATGGAGGGCGGTCGAAACAAAGTCGGTGGTATTGGATGGGGCATTGTCATCGATGCCGTAATAGAAGGTGGTGCTGCCGAGAACGACGCTCCCATCAACGTCGGAGTTAAAGGTCGCGCTAATTTCGGCTCCAGAAACATTTTCAACAGTCGGTTGAACTTGATCTGACCCTGACAAGTGATTCCTCAAGGCTCCGGGGTAGAAGACATTTGAGCCGAGTGGATCACCAGAGACCGAACCAGATCCGCGAGGTCCGGCTTGGGCAAGGGTGGCACTGCTTGCAGAACCGCCAAGAGGATCGAATTGCACTTCAACTTCGATGATTTCACCGATGTAGCTATCAACGAGAACATTGCTCCAGAGACTCAAGGCAAATTCGAAGGCGCTTTTCCGATCGGCCCCGAGAGTGGGGTCATTGAACCCTTCGCCGGAGCCATCATTGTAAACTGGAAGCAGGGTGGCACCGTTGGAAAGCGCAGAGGTTAAAATCGTGACGATGCACGATGTTGATAATAAAAAGCGCTTGTTCATTGATGAAGTGAAAATGTCCTAGCGGACAGTAGATCAATTGGATAGCACGATAAGCAAGCCTAAAAATGTGGAGGATCGAGAGCTTATCGGGATCGACGGAGGTGACTTGTTTTGCTTCTTTAGAAGGATGGATCGGGAGGAGGAACTCAGACTAAGACGGGAAAAGCTGAGACAGCAGGGGGTTCAAAGGATTCGGCCGGAGGGGAAGTTATTTCATGAGGCGGTCGGGGACGATGCAGAAGGGGGCTATCTTGATCCGGAGGCGTTTGTGGAGAAGGGAATGTCATCTCGTTTTACGAGGAATCTCATTCTGGGAACAGCTGTGGTCCTTGGGTTGATGCTGGTCGGCATTTGGGTGCTGATTCGTCTATCGTCCCCGGAGGCGGTAGTGGCGATGAAGCCCAAGGAGGAGTTGGTGACTTTTGTCGAACGTTCAAATCCCGGGGAGGTTGAGAAGGCTGTCGATGAAGCAGTGCGGGGATTCATGTCGGCCGCTTCTCCCGCGGAGCGGTCGCGCTTTGTGATGGGCGGAGACGAGGTTCTCCCTTTGATGGAAGAATTTTATGGGCGGGCGGGAGCAGTTCTTCCAAATGGTTGTGCGGAGATTCCAGACCAAATGTCATCGGTCGCAGGGGGAGAGCTCCTGATTGGAGCGAGGGGAGTGGACCTGGATGGACGCGAGATCTGGTTGAGCGTAATTTCCGGGATGGACGGGATGTTGGTCGATTGGGAATCGACGGTGGGCTATGGTGAGCTGCCTTGGTCCGTCTTTTTGGATGAGCGGCCTTCTGAAGAGGTTTTGATGAGGGTGTATCTTCTGCGATTTATCGACGAGAAGGAGGTTGAAAAAAAGAATCCTTCCTACTTCTACCGGATCTCAGGGAAGAACCAATCGCGTTCGCTCATCGCCGAGCCCATCCGGGGCAGTGAGGTGGAAAGCAAGCTCGCTGAGATTGTCCCGGCCAGCGAAAGCCATCCCGCAACGGTTCGACTTCGATTCCGGGAAGGGCAGCCCTTTGCCGAGATCACGGAGCTTGTCCATGATCTCTGGGTGGATACGGAGCGGGCACGAAGAGTCAATCAGGGAC
This sequence comes from uncultured Verrucomicrobiales bacterium, assembly GCA_913060685.1. GTDB lineage: Bacteria > Verrucomicrobiota > Verrucomicrobiia > Verrucomicrobiales > Akkermansiaceae > SW10. The sequence goes on along the minus strand of CAJXVQ010000606.1, from coordinate 1,478 downwards.
AATGATGCCGGTGCTAGGTGGGATCCGGACCACCTGCGAGAATCTCAGCGCTGGTGCCTTCCTTGTAGGTTTCGAAGTTATCGAGAAAGAGATTGGCGAGTTTCCGCGCACTGGCATCAAAGGCGGGTTGATCGCTCCAACTGTTGCGGGGGACGAGGATGTCGGAGGGGACATTGGGGACTTCGGTGATGGTTTGGAAACCGAAGAGGGGGTCGGTTTCGGCGGGAGCTTCGGCGAGTTTTCCGCTGTAGATCGATTCGACGATGGCTCGGGAGTATTTGAGTTTGATACGCTCGCCGACGCCGTGGCCGCCTTTGATCCAGCCGGTATTGACGAGCCAGACGTTGACCTTGTGGTCCTTCATTTTCTCGGCGAGGAGCTCGGCGTAGCGGGAGGGGTGGAGGACGAGGAAGGGGGCGCCAAAGCAGGCCGAGAAGGTGGCGGTAGGCTCGGTGACACCCATTTCGGTTCCGGCGACCTTGGCGGTGTAGCCGGAGATGAAGTGATACATCGCTTGCTCCTCGCTGAGCTTGGCGACGGGCGGGAGGACGCCGAAGGCATCGCAAGTGAGAAAAATGATGTCGGTGGGGTGCCCGGCGATGCAGGGGATCTGGGCGTTGTCGATGAATTCGATGGGGTAGGCACCGCGGGTGTTTTGGGTGAGTGAGGTGTCGTGGAAGTCGACGTTGTAGTCCTCATCGTGGACGACGTTTTCCAAGACCGCGCCGTAGTGGAGGGCGTTGTAGATGTCGGGCTCGGTTTCCTTGGCGAGGTTGATGGCCTTGGCGTAGCAGCCGCCCTCGATGTTGAAGACGCCGGTATCGGTCCAGACGTGTTCGTCATCGCCGATGAGCATGCGGGTGGGGTCGGCGGAAAGAGTGGTTTTTCCGGTGCCGGAGAGGCCGAAGAGAATGGCGGAGCGGTTGGTTTCGGGGCATGCGGTGGCGGAGCAGTGCATGGAGAGATGGCCCTTCAACGGCATGAGGTAGTGCATCAGGGTGAAGACGCCTTTTTTCATTTCGCCGGCGTATTCGGTGCCAAGGATGACCATTTCTTTTTCCTCAAAGCAGACATCGATGGAGGTCTTGGAGGTCATGCCGGTGGTGAGTCGGTTGGCGGGGAATTGGCCGGCGTTGTAGATGGTGAAGTCGGGCTCGCCGAAGTCGGCCAATTCCTCCTTCGAGGGATTGATGAGCATGATCTGCATGAAGAGGGCGTGGTAGGGCCGGGTGCAAATGACGCGGACCTTGATGCGGTTGGCAGGATCCCAGCCGGCGAAGGCATCGATAATGTAAATTTGCTCCCGGGTGTTGAGGTAGTCCTTGGCGCGTTCCCGGTTGATCTCGAAGGTGTGGGTGTCGATGGGTATGTTGATATTACCCCACCAGACTTGTTCTTTTGAGGCGGCGTTTTCGGTGATGCGCTTGTCACCTGTCTCTTATACACATCTCCGAGCCCACGAGACCGAGGCTGATCTC
>CAJXVQ010000605.1 GCA_913060685.1 uncultured Verrucomicrobiales bacterium | reverse complement strand
TGCGAATTCGGCGATTTTGGACCAAAAACTCAAAAAAAATGCGAAACTTGGGCTACTTCGCCGCCCCCTGTTTCCTAAACCACTCCCCCGAACCGCTCAGTCGGGCGTGATTTTCGAGGTCTTCGTATCCGGAATTACGTCCGCCTGCTGCCGTGGAGACCATGCGGCCAATTGCCAACCTGCAAGAACATCTCCCTGCCACACGATGACTTCAGGCGGAAGGACCGGAAAAGAAGGACGTCTTCACTTCCCCCCCCTCTTCGGCACTTCATTCACGGTGTAGTAGGCATGCTTATGAAGTAAGGGACCGCCGTCCTGCGACCGCAAGGCCCCAAGATCGAACTCATGGCAGTGCCCTTTCTTCAAAGCCTCCAACACGATCTCGGCGGACATGCCATCTTTCGCCAGCTTCACCGATTTCACCTTTGGCTTCGTCTGATCAATCTCGGGACCACCGTAACCCTGGTGGTATCTGTGCGTAAAAGTAGACACTTGATACGACTCCGGTGCTGCTCCGGTTTTGGCATCGACGGCCTTCGTAAAGGTCAGCTTAAAGCCATCCGGCGTAATCGTAACCCGCTCGATTTCAAACGGCATCTTCCCCGTCCATTCCAGACGCTCCAGCGAGAACGGCTTGAGCCCCCGGACCGGCCATCCGCGGTTCGTTCCTCCCGCCAGAAGCTTGCCATCAGGCGTAAACTGGACATTCAAGATCCCGGTTGAAAGCTCTTCCCGGAAAGGATAGCAGGCACCCTGCCACACCCCGTTCACCTGCTCCGTCGTCGCCCGCATAATCAGCGATTGGGTGAAGTCCCCCATGAACATCTGATTTTCAAAGGGGCCAAATTTCCCCTTGGTTTCATCCAGCACAAAACCCGTGATCGAACGACCCATCTTGATGTATGGAAAAATCACGGTATAGGGCACCAACTCCGGAACGCGCTCCTTCTCAACCAAAATGCTCGAACCCGTGTTCGGCGTGGTCGGAGTCTCAAGACCGGGAACATAATCATACCAGTTGTAGCTCGCAGGATGCCCCATAAAACCACCCTCCTTCACGAACTTCAGACTGCAGGATGAATTCCACGGCCCCTGGCTCTCGATATAAAAAAGAGCGCCGTTTTCATCGAAACCAATTCCCCCCGGACTCCGCATCCCACTTGCAATCGGAATACTCTTCCCCTCCGGGGTGATCTTGAATCCCCAACCACGAAAGAGCTGGCGCGAGTGGTAGGACATCGACAAACCCAGCGCCACGTAAAGATTCCCCTCCGGATCAAACTTCGAACCAAAGGCATACTCGTGATAACTTCCGTAACCCCAGGCATCCGAAATGACCTCGAATTGATCTGCTTTCCCGTCTCCGGTCGTGTCCGAAATCTTGGTCAGCTCACAGCTCTGGGTCACGTAGAGAGCACCGTCTTTCCAGGCCAAACCGAAGATTTCATCGAGACCGGTCGCAAAGAGATGATACTTCGGCTCCGGCCGTTCCGCATCGATTCCAGACACGAAGAAAATATCTCCACGCCGGGTTCCCACCGCAATCCGGCCATCAGGCAGCGACTCAAAAGCCCCTGCCTCGATCACTTGATCCTTCGGAATGGGCACATTCACGATCTTATAAAACTCCCGCTCACGATCCGCCGTTCCCCAGCGCTCGCCCACCTCTTCAGCAACCACCGGCATTGCCAGCAGCGCCATCATCATTGTCGTCCTAGCGAAGTAATTCATAATCAAGAGTGTAATTGGTTTTGCCTTCCGCAACCGGGATCTTGATGAGCAACTCAAACTCACCCCCGGTCCCTGATGGACGTAACAGAGTCACGGCATCCCCGGTCTTCAAGCGAAGATTCGCAGTCTCATAGATACCATTGAACTTCGTCTCAATCTTTCCCGTCAAAGCACGGAAGTAGAGCACCTTCTTCTTCGGTGCCGTAAACGAGAACGATCTGCTCAAAGTCTTCTCTGCCTTCGCCACCGAGCGATCCTCGATCGCCACCTCTCCACAGAGATACTTGAAGGTCGGGTTCCCGCTCTCATCAAAGGAATACCCCTTGAAGGAGTAACCATAGTTTCCCGGATAAAGCGGATCCGGAATCACCGGAACCTCCTTCGTCGTGACCGGACGCAAGGGCCACTTGTCGCCATCGCCCTTCAACTGAACAAAGCCCACTTCCTGCGCCAACTCAATCGCTCGCGAGACCGGATTAAAATCTCCCGCGCCCTGCGATCGCCAATTTGCGGTGACAAACTCACCCGACCAAATTCCAGAAAGAGCACCGTTCTGCGCGTTGAAGGCGTAGTTCAATCCACCCGGATATCCCACCGCGATTCCGCGATATCCCGCAATACGACTCCGCCCGCGGTAAACACGAACTTTGTCCGTCACCACCAATTTGTTCGGCTCCGAACGCAACCCCTTGGGATCCCTCGCCGAGCGCCCGAGCGAAAATTGATACCAAAGCGCCCGCAACTGCTCATGAGTATCTCCACCCAAAATATCAGTCTGCACCGCCTTACCACCCGGCCAGTAATTTGGCATAATGATTCCCGGACGATGCTTGGCAGGATTCTTCATAAACTCGTAGAACCAACCGGGTTGCAAACGCTGGTAGGTTGTAATGAGGTCGAGCCCTTTCATCCCCGGACCCTCCTTGCCATTGTAGTTGTGGCAGGTGATACAATTCAGGCCGGTTTCACCCAAAAGCAAATGTCCGCCATTACTCACCATGGGCCGATCCTGACGCCCCGGCGGCGGGAGTTCAACAACAGGCAACTTATCCAATTTTGCCAAAAGTTCCGGCAATCCCTCCAATGCCCTCCGCCCATACTGCGGCATCCGTGTCGTCATGTAGGGTCGGACCGAAAGTCCGTCATAAAGAACCTTGTTCATCCACTCGGGCTTCAGTTTCCCTCCGATCTTCGTGAGTGGTGGCGGAATCCGCGAGGCATCTCCCAGCGCCTCTTCCGTGCTGTGATAGAAGGCATCAAGTTCGTCAGTCACACCGCCAAAATCATCCCGCTTGTGACAAGCGATGCAATTCAGCTGCGTCATCTTCGACTTAACGAGATCACTATCCGACAACTTCACCGGCTTCTCCAATTCCGCCTGAATCGCCTTCTTCTGATCATCATCAAGCTGATAATCAACGCCCTTTCCAGTGAGACATCCCTGACTAAAATCCATGGCTCCAAGCGCCGGACCTGATTTCGCTTTCACACCCTCCATGGTGTGACAAGCAACACAATTGAACTTCTCAAAATTCGCTTTTCCCAATTTGATCTGATCAGACGTCGGCTTGATCACCGCCTTTTTCTCGCTTCCCAAATAGGCTTCAAGCGAAGCCGCTTCACCCGAACTCAAATTCAAATTCGGCATCCTCCCTGAAGAACGTACTTTCAAGGGATCTCCCAGAAACTTCGCCAACTCACCGTGTTGATACTTCGAGCCAATGTGCGCCAGTGAAACCACACCTTTCACATTCACTTCTTTCCCATCCGCATCTCTCGGCGAATGACAAGCCACACATCCCACTTCGTGGTAGATCTCCTGTCCCCTCATCAAACTTCCGGCCACCACCTTGTCCGATTTCTTATCCGACTGAAGCGACATCAAATAATGACTGATCGACTCACTCACCTTTTTCTTTTCATCATCCGGGAGCCCTGCCAGCACGTCCGGCATCGTCGTGCCCGGATGTGTCCCGTGAGGATCTGCGAGATATCTCTGCAAATAATCACCGGAAACGCGCGAAGCCACCGCACTCAAATCAGGAGCTGACTTCATGCCACTTTGACCAATCCCCTCGTGACAGGCCGCACAAGCCAATTCATCGACCAGAACATGCCCCTTCTGCTTCAAACTCAGGGGATGCTTTCGATGCAACCCCGGCACCACCGGCGAGCCCAAAGCAAGCCCGCCCGCACTTATCATCAAAGCAACAACAACTCCCCGAAACGTCATAAGAGAACCTCTGTCTCTTATACACATCTCCGAGCCCACGAGACCGAGGCTGATCTCGT
>CAJXVQ010000604.1 GCA_913060685.1 uncultured Verrucomicrobiales bacterium | reverse complement strand
ACCGAGATCTACACAGAGTAGATCGTCGGCAGCGTCAGATGTGTACAAGAGACAGACCCACCCCTTGCCACCTCCGTTTCCAAATTCACCTCCCGGAATCACAAACCGCCCTCGCAAAATTCGCCCGCCATACCAAATCCCTCCTCTCCCGAAAGAGCGCTCTTGAAACCCTCATTCAACAACAAGCTGAAGTCTCTGGAAAAAGCCGCGACCTCTTCCAACTCCAAAATGATTTCGAAGAAATCCTCAACAGCAATCCCCTCGGCATTCTTGTCCTTCACCAGGATACCGTCGCCTATGCCAACCCCGCCTTGCTGGAAATGGGCTCCACGACCACTCCAGAATCCCTCCAGGAAATTCTACTCACCAAAGCCAGCGACCTCCCAAGACAACTTCAAAAAAGCAACTGCATCTGGACGTTCAACTGCCCCTCGCATCCCGAAGTCATCACTTCCGTCACCGAAGGCAGCCGCATTAACTTCCACGGAAAGCCCGCTCGCGTCTTCATTTTCCGTGACATCACCAGTGAGCGCCTCCTCGAACAAGACCTTCTGAAAAGCTCCGAGAAGGAACGGGTGCGCATCTCCTTCGATATTCACGATGGTATGGGGCAACTCCTCACCGGAACCGCTTTCCGAGCCCACGCCCTCCATCTCTCCCTGAAAGACGAATCCGGTTCGGAAGCATCCGAAGCCCGTGAAATTTGCCAACTCCTCAATCGAGCCATCGATCAAGCGCAAGGGCTCGCCCGCGGGCTCAATCCCGTCAGTGAGTTCGAAGGGGGCTTCACCGCGGCCCTCCAAAATCTCATCCAACCTTACCACAACAAAGTCTCCCTCGACATCCCGCCGGGCGAACTCAACTTTGAATCGGCCATCGAGAACCAACTTTACCGCATCATTCAGGAAGCTCTCACCAACGCCATCCGCCACGGACAAGCCGATCAAATCGTAATCAAGATTTCGCCAAACCTCCGCAACATCACAATCTCTGACAACGGCATCGGCTTTGACCCAAAAGCAACCAGAGAAGAACAAAGCCTCGGCCTCCGCAGCATGAAATACCGGGCGCACGCCATCAATACGACCCTCGAGATCGCCTCATCCCCAAAGGGCACAATTGTCGCCATCAACCTTCCCCCCCCTCAAAAGTAACTCTCCCAACTTCATGAAAAAACTCTACCTTATCGACGATCATCCCATCGTCCGCTCCGGCATCATCCGCATGCTCGAACGCACTCCCGGCATCAATGTCATCGGTGAAGCGGGTAGCATCCGGGAGGCCCGCGAATTCCTCTCACATTACCAACCCGACCTCATCCTCCTCGACATCCTCCTGGAAAACGAAAATGGCCTCGAATTCCTCAAAGAACTCCGAGCCAACGACCCGAAGGTCAAAGTGCTCATCCTCTCCATGATGGAAGCCTCTACCTACGCCAAGAGAGTCCTTAAAGCCGGGGCCAAAGGCTTCGTCGCCAAAGCCCAAGCCACCGAAGAACTCGTTGCAGCCATCGATCAGGTCCTCGCGGATCACATCTACCTCTCCCCCAAGGTCGCCCTCCAACTCGCAAGCCAGACTATTCACTCCGAGAACAACCACGCCCCCCACCCCGAACTCACCTGCCTCACCGACCGCCAACTCCAAATTTTTCAACTCGTCGGCCAAGGCCTCACCCAAACTCAAATCTCCGACCGCCTCGGCGTCGAACGCCGAACTGTCGAATCCCACAAAGCCCAAATCCGCGACCGCCTCAACTGCCAGACCATGGCAGAGCTGAATGCAAAAGCGGCCCGATTTTCCAAATAAGTCTGTCGAATGTTGGTAACCCAATCGCTTCCCACCAAACCACATTTTCACCACTCAGACATCAGATTCGTCCCCCTAAGAACTCTCACGGTAGAAAAACATACGAATCGGATCGAAGTGTTTCAAGAGGCCGATCATCACTTCGTGCCTGATCACTTTGCTTTCCCTCTCTTGACTCGATCTAAGGTTTAGCCGTACGGGGCAAACAGTCTCTCCAGACAGATGCCAAAACTGTCGCAAACAGTCAGGCTTTCAATTGGATATGAAGGGAGTCGGGCGAGCTTGCCCTTGGCCCTACTTCACGAATTATGATCGAGGGTTGACTCTGCTTTGCTTTAGCCATCCCCCCCCAATAAAGAGGAAATGGAGCCAACCCTCGATCACTCTCTCGGCCTTCTCGGCGCGGTGAGGTCGTGCCTTCGCTTACTCATAAAAAAGGCCTTCCGTTCCTCAGTCATAGGAACTCCAAGAGGGACTTTTGGAAAGAGATCACCCTCTTTCATCTTAAGAAGATTGCGATCAGTAAACGCATCCATCAGGTCAACAAGGTCCGCCACTTCCTGATCCGTGAGACCAAGATCCCCCATGTCCTCATGATTCACTGTTTCGGGATAGTTGGAGACTCCCCAGCGCTCGGGCTCGAGATCTCGTTTGTTATAAAACTCCATCACTTCCTGAAGCGTCGCGATCGAGCCATTGTGCAGGTAAGGCGCGGTGAGAGCAACGTTGCGCAAGGTGGGGACCTTGAACTGACCAAGCTCCCCTGCCTTCCCCGTGATAGCACCTAGCCCGGGATCAATATCACCGATCGCCGGAGCACCAATATTGTCAAAACCCGAGTCGCTCAGTAATGGTTCCAGCCAACTGGCCGCTCCGGTGAGATGGCAGGTGGCACAGCCGCCAGTCGTTTGGAAGACATCAAGACCACGGCGCTCTGAGAGACTCAGGGCATCCTTGTTGCCCGCCCAGTAGTCATCAATGCGTGCATTGAATGGCCGAAAAACCGGCTCCCGCAGAAACGCCACCAAAGCCTGGAACGCTCGTTCGTTCGTGTCCTTGTCATCGAGCCCTTTAAACTCCAAACCATAGCCTCGCTTGCGCAGCTTCGCCGCAAGTTCGGTCCCGTTGGCGATGTTCATTTCATTCTCATCGAAGAAAGGATGGCGGACCTGATCGAGAAGATCATGCGCCCGGCCATCGAGAAAGAGCCCGCCTTCCACGATGTATTCCAACTCCCCATTCTCATCGTAAGTGTCCTCCAGTCGTTGCGGTGGAATGAGGGCGGCATACATGAGCGAAGGAGCATTCCGACGTCCCACCCTACCCGCCATCGCACCAGGTGAAACCCTGCGGGCATCGCTAAAAGCAGCCTTGGGGCTGTGGCATGAAATACAGCCCTGTCCCTGGGGATTGGAAAGAGTGGTATCCAGGAAAATTTTCTTCCCCAATTTAGCCAAGGGAGGCTCCGCCCCAAAAAGGCATCCCATTCCCCAAACCCATGCGAAAAGACACAGCCTCATTTCTTCACTCCGAGCCCAATTGATTTGCAGTAAGCAATACTACGCTCAATCTCGCCCAGTTGGTATTTCTGTTCCGCTTCATTGGAAGCTGACTTATGCGGCTTTTTTTCCTGACCCGCGGCTGCCCATTTCTTGAAGCCCGCAAGGCTCTCCGGCTTCCCCTTCGGCCAGGACTTCCAAAAGCTCTCTTTCTTGAAGGCGAGTTCGCGATTGAATCCTGAGATGGTTTCGATCTGAACCGGAGCAACCGGGCAAAGTTCGGCGAATCGTTTAAAATAGGCTTTCCAATCCACCATCCCTTCACCCATTGCAATCCATTGTGCTGTGACTCCATTCGCACTCGGCCAAATCTGCGTATCACGGAGGCTGGTCGTGAGAGTATATTCACCCAGATTTTCAAGATTCTCCAGTGGAGTCTCCAGCGTCCACACCGCATTTCCGGAATCGAGATTCACCCCTACAAAATCCGGCCCGGCTTGCTCAACCAGCGATTTCAATTCCAACGAGTGCATGTCACCCGCATGGTTTTCCATCGCCACTTTCACACCAAGATCCTCGCAAACACTCTTACTGCCCTTGAGCACCTTCACGGTATCTTCAATTCGGGCCTCAATGCCGCCCTTGGTATTCCGGTCAGCGCCTTTCCCCAGAACCTGTCTCTTATACACATCTCCGAGCCCACGAGACCGAGGCTGATCT
>CAJXVQ010000603.1 GCA_913060685.1 uncultured Verrucomicrobiales bacterium | reverse complement strand
GCTTGGCGCAGCGCGGGCACGACGGCGGCGGGGGGGTGGAAGAGGTAGCCGGTGGCCAAGCCGATGATGGGGATTTGGCCGAAGAGGCCATCGAAGAATTTTGAGGCGGGATTTTCCTCGCGGATGGCGTAGTCGGAGATGTCATCGCCGGGGTTGAAGACATCGTAGTGGGCGCGAAAGAGAGAGCGCCATCCGCGGCGACCGACGGAGCCGAGGTCCTGGCCGGAGGCATCGGTGAAGTGGTAGCGGGCGGACCAGTCGATGACTTTTTGAGTTTTGATTTCAGCGAGGAGGGTGGCCTTTGATTTGTCGGTGAAGATTTCGACGTGTTCTTTAAACTTGAAGAGCTTTTGCTTCGTGTAACAAACGACCCGACCGTTGGCATCGGTGACGGTGGCTTGGCTGGCGAGGGCGAGGATCTTGAAGGAGAAATTGAGGGGCTACTGCAGGCCCTGCATCTGACGTGAGATGTCATCGGTAGGAGGGACGGCAGCGGATTCGGGAGCGGCGTAAGGATTGAGGTCGGTCATTGTATTTGGGGGGGTGAGGAAAGAGGTGATGTTCCTTTCGCAAGTGATCCGAAAAGTCGGAGCGCCTTGGAGAGGGTTAATTTTTCGACGCCGTTGGTCCCTTCAACGGCAGTGAGGGGGACGAGTCATGGCGAGAAATCGGCCAAGGAGCGATACCCCTTGTTGTGCAATGCGAATGAGTGAATCATGGCGGATTTAACATTGGCATGGAGCAGCAAGGACGAGATTTTTAACCGCGGCTGCGGCGGCGGGTGATGTCGGCTTGTTGTTTCTCGTTGAGACCGCTGTTGGAGAGCCATTGCTTGGCGGCTTCGGGGTCCTTGCGGAAGAAGATCCGGCCGGTTTCCTGAATCGCGCGGTTGCGGGAGTTTTCGTCAGTGATGGTATTGGCCCACTCGATGCCGGTTTGGGGATTTTCCCAGGCGACGCGGGTGGCGTAGCCGTAGGTGGCGGAGTCGCGCTCGGGGGATTCATTCATGGAGCCGAGGCGAGTGGCCGCGGCTTGGGGATCTGCTTGAGCCCACTCGGAGAAGGATTCGCGGACGGCGCGGTTCTTGCCGTTGCCCTCGGGGAGGGTATTGGCCCAGTCGAGGGTGGCGACAGGATCTTCATCGGCGTATTCACGGGCGACGCGGCTGATGGCGGCGTCTTGCATTTCGCCGGCAGGAAGGGTGGAAGCCCAGCTGGCGGCATCAGCGGGGTCGCCGGATTTTAGGACCTGACGGGTGACGAGATCCATGAGGCGGGTGGCTTCGCGGTCGCCGGCTGCTTGTTGATCCATGGCGAAGCGGACGGCGAGATTGGGATCAGCATCGACGAGGCCATAAATGGCTCCCCATTTGAGTCCTCCGCCTTTTTGGGCATCTTTGTCGAGGCCGTTGAAGTAAGCGAGGGCGGCTTCGGGTGATTTTGCAGCCCAGCCGGCGAGGGTGGAGGCCATGTCACGCTCGGGGGTTTCGCTGCCATTGAAGACTGCTTCTTCACCGGCGATGGCTCCCCAGGCGTAGTGGAATTCGCGGAATTCGGAGGAGTCGGAATCCAGGATAAGGATTTGCTCACGCATGAGCTTGGCGTTCTCGACGGTCAGGTTGGCGAGGATTTGGGAGAAGACTTTACGACGTTCGAGTGGCCCTTTGGCAGATTTAAGGTCGAGGCCGAGCTGGCGGACGCCGGCTTCGGAGAGGATTGTGGGCTCGGAGTCGGGGGAGGATGAGGTGGAAACAGAACGGCTGCTGGAACGTCGGCCGGATCCTTTTGGATCATCCTTCGACCGGGAAGATGGAGTGGTCGAAGTGCTGTTCCTGGAATTCCCCGAGTCGTTCTCAGCGGAGGCTGGATTATCAGACGAACGGTTGCCAATAGCGAAGGCGGCGGCGGCAACGAGGGCCCAGGCGCAGTGAATGAGGTGGGACTTTTTCATGGGCACAGATTACAATGTACCTAAACGCGAGAGCGCGCATTGATCTTTCGGATCAGGGAAATCGGGGAGGACAGGGTGACAGCGGGGGACCGAGCCTATTCTGTCGAAGGGGACTTTTGGCGGAGGAGGGTGGCGATTTGCGGGCGTTGCTTTTTGATTTGGTCGAGATCCAGGCCGAGGTTGGCGCTGTTGTTGATGAAGTGGTAGATGTCCGCGAGGGGTTTGTTCCAATCGCCGCTGACAACGTCGATTGGCGATTCGCGACGGTGGTTGCGGGTGGTGGAGGAAGCTCCGCTTTTAAGGAGGGTTTTGACGATCTCGGTGCGGCACATAAAGGCGGCGACGTGAAGAGGCGTGTTACCGTCGCGGTTGGTTTTCTTGGGGTCGGCCTTTTGTCTGAGGAGAAGGTCGATGATTTTTGGGTGACCGTGGAAGGCGGCGCTGGCGAGGGGAGTCATGCCGTTTTCCTGATGTCGTCGGTTGATGGGAGCGCCGAGTTTGAGGTGTCGCTTGACCCGTGCGAGGCTTCCGCTGGCGATGGAATTTTCGAGGAGGTTTCGGAGTTGGTCGGGGTCACGGTGGAGGGATTTGAAAATGTCCGAGGCTTTGTCGGCGACGTGGAAGATGAAGTCGTTGCTGAAGAGGCCGTTGGCATTTTGGATTTGGAGAAAGTGGAGTCCGTTTGGTGGGAGGGAGTCGAGTTCAATGGAGATGGTTTCGTGCTCGCCGGAAGAGATGGAGGCGGGGACGCGGCGTCCGTTGATGATGACATGGGCGTCATCGGTCACGTGGCGGGCGTTGAGGGTCATGGTTTTTTTGCCATCGGCGAGGATAGGAAAATGCTGTCGGCCGGTTTGTGCGTGGAGCGGGCTGAGGGTCCAGAGAGCGGGTTGGGGGAAGGTGAAGCCCGCTCGCGCACCGTGGCGGGCGGTGAAGGTGGCGATGAGCTTTCCTTTTTTTACGAGGGCGAGGAGTTGGGCGCGGGTGAAGCTTTGGCGGTTGCCATCGACTTGGAGGTAGTGGTCGTTTTGGAATTGAAGGGCGAGGGATTTCTTGTCGAGGAGGGCATCGACCTGAAGGACGATGGCGCCTTCGGCGGCGGAGGCTTCGAGGGCGGGGAGAAGGTCCCGGGTAAGGGGGGCATTGACGGAATTTTGATCGAGGCTGAGTTGCCGGGCGAAAGATCCGGAGTAGCCGGTGCTCCCTTCGAGAACCATTTCCCAAATGGGATCGAAGCGTGGTTTGCTTCGCCAGGAGAATCGCCAGAGGTCTTTTTCGGGGATGCCTTTTTCGGCGATGTTGCGGTAGAATTCGAAGTCGATGATGTTGAGTCGGCCTTGGGGAAGAATGAGGAAGCGGTCATAGGCTCCGCGCCAGGTGGGGGCGTCCATGCCGCTGCCGGGCGTGTTGGTGCTGACCCAGAAGGGCATGCGGTGGCAGTCGCCGCAAACGTTGGGTTGGGGTTTGCCTTCGTGGTTGCCTTTGAGGTGGAAGAGTTCGAAGCCGTCTTCGGCCCGTTTCGAAAGGACGTTGGTATAAGCGCGTTTTTGGGCAGGCGGGAAGGGAATGTTGAGGAGGAAACGGGCGAGGTCATCGCGCTCGGTGGATGAAAGCGGGCCGGCTTTTCCTTCGTCGTTTTTTCCCGGTTGGCCGACGAGAGCCATCGTGGAGGAGAGGGCTCCGTCGACGAGATGACGGGTGGCGCTTTCGGGATTCGAGGGGTCCGAATTGGGAGGGGAGTGGCCACGGACCTTGGCGCTGTTGTTTCCGCCGTAGGGGTCGCCGGGAATGCCGTCCCAGTGAAAGGGAGCGGTGTCGCGAAGGCCGCGGAGGGGCATGGTGGAGCGGGGCATGATTTGGTTGCCTCCGCTTACGATGGGAGTTTTGAGAACCCAGAGGAGTTGATCGGTGTGACCATCAGGGTGACAGCTGGCGCAGGAAAAAGTTTTGGTGGAGGAGGCACGGGCAGTGTTGAAGGCGATACGTCCCCGTTTGAAATGTGAAGGGGTGGGATCTTCCAAAGGAATGGTGCTTTTGCTGTCTCTTATACACATCTGACGCTGCCGACGATCTACTCTGTGTAGATC
>CAJXVQ010000602.1 GCA_913060685.1 uncultured Verrucomicrobiales bacterium | reverse complement strand
GTCGGCAGCGTCAGATGTGTATAAGAGACAGGTATCGAAGTATTAGAGAACGGTAATGATTGGAGATCATATGGTTACGCAACCACAGACTTCTCAGGAAATCTTGGATTTTTGGATTTAGTTCCAAGTTTAGGGGAACGAACCTATCGATTCACCACAGCTGTTTCACCCAAGGGGCCCATTCCAGAATTTGTCGGAGGCGTTGGTAACAAAGTGCGTCTCATCTTCAGCGATGTCCCAGTAGGAATTCACTCGTTCGAAGCCACCTCGACTCTCAATGCCGCAGATTGGACATTTTTCGAAACCATAACACCCAATGAAAATGGTTTCATTATCCTCGAAGATGAAATGGCGTTGGATAGCCGATTCTACCGTCCAACGAAGGCAGAGTGAGTGAGGTGGGCCCAAGAGAGATCGCAGCTAAGGGCAGCTTCCCCAATCCTCCTCTCTCGCTATCACGGACCACTGCAGGTCCACTCCGCCGCCTTCTGGGCCTTGCTGGCGGCTTCCACGATCCTGCGGCGGTTTTCTTTGACCTTGAGGACTGTGAGCCAACTGCAGAGGTAGGCTGCAGAATTTTCGAAATCATCCAACACGATTCCGGAATGTGCGGCGAGAAAGGCCGCACCCATTTCGGCGACCCGTTCTTCCTTCGCGTAGGTTTGTCTGGCTGTTCCGCTGGCCATCATGCCCCTATTTTCCAATAGGGATTTTACGGTAAGGGTCCGGGCGGCCCAGTGAAGATCTTCTAAGCAGTTTGAGTGTGGGGTGCTTATTGCGCTTCTCCGCTGCCGGAAGTTCGGCGATGGCTTTATGGGCCGCGGCCAAGTTCTCGGGGAGGAGTTTGCGGAGGGCGGCATTGTTGCTGCCGCAGGTGGGGAACCGAGCGATAAAATCGCGGAGGTATTTCTCGGGATCAACTCCGTGGTGCCGGGCGCTGATGAGAAGGCTCAATAGGACGGCGCCTTTATCCCGATAATCCCACCAAACGCTAAACTTACATCCACGACAGCTTCACCGATGAAGGTCTGAATTGGATCGAGAAGCAGAGTAAAAAAGATGAACCCTTCTTTCTCTACATGGCCTACACCTTGTCACACGTAGACCTCGACGTCCCCGACGATGCGATGGAGCCCTACCTGAAAACCATCAAAGAAAAAGGTCCTTACAAAAACCCCACCTTCTCCAAGAAAGGCTACCGGAATCACCCCACTCCGCGCGCCTGCTTTGCCGGCATGACATCCAAACTCGATCGCGATGTCGGAAAAATCCTCGATCTTGTCGATAAACTGGGACTTTCAAAAAACACCATCATCATGTTCTCCAGCGACAACGGCCCGACCCCTGCCGGAGGAGCAGATCCGGACTACTTCAATGGCAACGGAATCTACAAGGGTATCAAACGCGACCTTTATGAAGGTGGCATCCGCGCTCCCTTCATCGCCCGCTGGCCCGGAAAAATTAAATCCGGGTCCCGCAGCAATCACATCTCCGCCCACTGGGACCTAATGGCCTCCGTCTCCGAACTAGCCGGCACATCCCCCGCTCCCGATCACACCGGCATCTCATTTCTGCCCTCACTCCTCGGCAAGGGAGAACAAAAATCCCACGATCATCTCTACTGGGAGTTTTACGAACGAGGCGGCAAACAAGCCATTCGCAAAGGAGACCTGAAAGCCGTTCGCCTTAACCGAATCAAATCGGGAGCCAAGGGTCCCTGGGAAATCTATGACTTGTCCTCCGACCCCGGCGAAAAAACAAACATCGCCTCCCAATGTCCTGAGCTTCAGGCCGTCTTCAATAAACTCGCCAATGAAGCCGCCACCGAAAGCACTCTCTTCAATTGGAAGCCTCGCAACGGGAAGAAAAAGAAGAAATAGGGGCACAGAGATTCCATTTCGCTCTTCCGATTATTTCCTGCGTTTACTTCCCGCACTTATTGCAAAGCAAAAGTAGAGCCCGCCGGGCCGGTGAATCAATTCGTCCTCGGAGAGTCCAAATTCACCATTCGTGGGGGGAGGGACTTCCAGGAGAAGGTGGAAATGATTTGTCATGCCACAACACCGCCTTGCTATGCGTCCGGAACCAACGGCTACTCCCAAAACAACTTGTCGAATCTTATGGAGTAAAGCTCTGCGGCGCCTTCGAGTTCAAACTGAATCTCGACGGGAGTGGCCACGTATTTGTCGAGTTCGAAACCATCCGGCCACTGGACGATCTCTCCGACCTTGAATCCGCCGGTGATCGGTTTGCTGGTTTTGATCAATTTCCCGTCGGGATTAAGTAATGAGATCGTGATGCTGCCGGACGATACATCGCAACTGATTCTCAATTCATCGCCAGGCAGGCAGATCTTGTGGGGCAGGACATGCCCCTTGGCTTTGGGGTCTACTAGCTTGTAGCCGGTCTCAAGACGCTTGAGCCGATCATCGCTGATCTTGAACAGCTTGGCATTTTTGACGGACTTCACGAAAGGCGGCTTCTGCTGCATCCGATAGTCATGCCTTGGAGGCAGGACGAACTCGTCAGAATCGGGACCAATCCTGGCCAGGTTCTTACCGACGGGTGCATCTTTGGCGAAAGCATACTTACCGGCTTTCTTGTCGTCCGGCAGTAGCAGCCATGCCAGGTTGAACCGCGCCATCCCGCCTTCGATGGAGCGGACGTAAATGAATCCTTCGCTGGGCGTCCCTTTTCTGCCTTGGGTGATCCAGGAATAGTTGCCGGGACCTTCCTTGATCAGACGATTGACGGGCCATGTTTTGCCGCCGTCGAAACTAGCCCACACATTGACGTTCGCCCGGTTCTGTTTCTCCGGAAGACTCGGGTCGGGCGAACTGAACAGGAGGATGTCGCAATCGTCACGGTCGAGCCTCACCAACCCGGCCTTGCAACCATACAAATCCGGCGGGCCATCAAACAACTCATCATCTTCGTGAAGATCACGCCAGGTCTCACCGCTGTCATCGCTGTAGGCGATCCAGCGATTGCCCTTCCTCGCACTGGTGCGGGTGTTGAAATAAATGGTCCCGTCGCTGAGCTCAACCACGCCGCATTCACCTGTTCCATTCAAGGGGAACGGCTCGCTTGAGTGCCACGTCTTCCCATGGTCATCGCTGTAAACCGCGTTGGAGTACGAGTTCTGATCTCCGCCCTGTTTGCGATAGTCCGGCATCACATGGGATGCGGCCAGAAGTCGCCCCTTATGCGGCCCGTGTTTGATCGTGATGCCGGGGCCGTGCGCAGGGTTGGGACTCGGCAGGAATCCTCTGGAATCCTTATGCAAAACAATCTTTTCGAGTTTCCACGTCTTGCCGTGATCCCGGCTCTTATACATGTACGGCACGGGACGAAATGCAGTCATGAAGAACATGATCTCACCGGTATTGTCATCAACAACGCTGGTGCCAAGCGTGGCGAAAGCAAAATGCTTATCATTCCCCCACCCTTTCCCATCGTATGGTCCAATGCCCAGAGCCTTCCAATCCATCTCGATCGATTTTCCAATCTGCGTAGGTTCCGACCAAGTTGCTCCTCCGTCTTCCGATCGCCTGAGGAAAATCTCATGGATCTCTTTCCCGCCCCCGCGACCGAACATCAGGACCGTTCCATCCATCGCAACCGCCAGGGTGCCATGAAGGCCGAGGCCGCCTTCATCCCAGCGCTCAAAAAACGGCTCAGACCCGGCGATGATTTGGGAGACATCGGAGCCAGTGCGAGACCCGGTCGATTTGGGCGTATCTTCACCTTGCACATCTCCTGTGATTGCCCCAAAAATTGCGGCAAAGGCAATCGACATCGCCAATCCAGATAGTTCACTTCTTGTCGATCGCCTCATGGTTTTTGTCCTTTGGCAGTCCGGTGGAAAGGAACTGATCCGATCTCTCTATCAGATTGGAGACCGTAGTGCAAATGCGCCTTGCAGAATGATGCCCCAACGTCCACGGAAAAGTCGTAAAGGAAATCCTGGCGTAGCAACGCCCAGCACTTCTGGTGAAGTATGACCAAAAACGATCTTGGCAAAGCGGACTGGACATCCATCCTC
>CAJXVQ010000601.1 GCA_913060685.1 uncultured Verrucomicrobiales bacterium | reverse complement strand
ACGAGATCAGCCTCGGTCTCGTGGGCTCGGAGATGTGTATAAGAGACAGCATTCGGTCCAGTGGACCTTGCCGCAGTTGCTGCAACAAGAGGCTAATCCAAGGCAGGCGGCGGCGGTCAGGAACAAAACGGCGTTTTTCAACATAAGGGAAACCCTAAGCCAAGCGGGCCGGTGAATCAATACGAAGTTCCAGTCGTGGGACGGCTCATGGCTCCTGTCTGGTCCCGTGGGAGCGACTGGCAAGTTGAGCTTTCAATCTGCGAAATTCGCTGCCAGCCATGCACGGTGGGCAGCAAGGACCGATGGAGGGACGATCAAGATCTATGATCTGGACGGGAACCTCTACAAGACCATCGAGATCGAGGCCGATGAGTCTGGCGAGGATGGTCTCATCCTGCCATCGGTGTGAAAATCAACTCCTTGAGAATATGGATTCATGGGTGGGGCCTGGAGATAGGGGGGGGCAATTGGTCCAAAAATTCACCGTGCAACAAACCGTGCAATAGAAACGGCTAAAACGTGCGTTTAGGCGCATTTTCCCGCAATATTGACCTAGGCGGAATACCAAGAAAAACGCTGTAACCCTTACAGTTACAGCGTTTTAAGTGGGGAAATAGATGGTGCTCGACGCTGGATTTGAACCAGCGACCCCTACAATGTCAATGTAGTGCTCTACCCCTGAGCTAGCCGAGCGGCGGGCGAAAACTAGGAGGAGAGTCTGGGTCTGGCAATAGGAAAATGGTTTTTTGACTGATTTCGGCGGCAAAGGCCTTTGACCAGGGGTGCAATTCACTTGTGTCAGAGTAGGGAAACAGGGAGAGTGCCGTTCTGATGAAACTGATGATCGCTCTGATTTGTCTTCTTCCCATTTGTTTGGGAGCGCAGGAGCATTCGACCAGTACCGTCGATGGCCGCCTTAAAATCTACGGGGGTGATTCGAGTCTGCGGGTCGCGATGGTGCAGGATGCCGATATCACAATCAGGGATCTTGAACAACTTGTGGGAGAACTTCCGGGGACGGCGTTCCCCATTCTACTCAAGCTCTACCCGGCGGTGAAAGGCCGGTCTTCGCGGATCGGTCAACAATTTCTCAAACCCGAAGGAGGTAATTCCAAGTATCTCCTGCAAATCGATCTCAGACTCGGCCGTGGAAATTCCTTTGATCGGAAGAAGCTGGATAGAGTGATTTTGGAGATGCTCTTGATCGAGCGGAGCCTGCGCGCTCTGCCGCCGGAGCAATCCACGGACAGAGTGGAAATCCGGCCTTGGTTGGTTGACGGGATCGGGGAAGCTCTTCTTTGGAGAAAGAACAAGGGGGATCGCCGCATGTATGTCTCATTGATGGAAAGCGGGGGCTGGATGGAGGTCGAAAAAATGGTGGATCAGACGAAGGTCGGTGAACTCGATGTCCTGAGTCGTGAGCTTTTCCGGGCGTCTTCGGGAGCCTTGGTGATGGCTCTGCTTTCGCAAAATCAGGGCGCCCAGTCCTTATCTGAGTTTTTGAATAAGGTGGCGACTTTCGAGGGAGAGCAGATGACTCTTCTTCGGACTCATTTTCCACAAGCGAACCTTGGCAAGAAGGGGATGGACCGGTGGTGGATGCTGCAGGTGGCCGCGCTATCGGAGAACAAGCTTACGGAGGCGATGACGATTCCTGAGACCGATGAAAAGCTGAGCAAGATTCTCGAGTTGTATCTCAAGGATGCCAAAGGTCGA
This sequence comes from uncultured Verrucomicrobiales bacterium, assembly GCA_913060685.1. Taxonomy (GTDB): domain Bacteria; phylum Verrucomicrobiota; class Verrucomicrobiia; order Verrucomicrobiales; family Akkermansiaceae; genus SW10. Next base: position 2,343 of record CAJXVQ010000601.1, on the reverse strand, counting down.
TCAGTGCGTGTCGGTCTGGATTCGTGGAAGCAGGTCGCCGATCTCGAGAGCGAGGAAGAGCGCTCGGAAGCGGTTCGGCCCACTGCGGATCTTCTCGCGCATTTGAGTTTTCGTTGTTTTCCAACCTACCGGCCGGCGATTGGGGGGTACATTGCCTTGCTCTCGAATTTGGCAGAAGGGAAAACGGAGGAGATCGATACGATGCTGGTGAATTTGCAGAGTTTTCGAACCGCCGAGATGGATCGCTACCGCCAGTTGATCGATCTGCTCGATTGGTATCACCTTTCCAGTGTGAAGGAGGAGAGTGGCGAATTTGAGGACTATCTGCGGGTGAAGGAAAACCTTCGGCGTGGTTCCCGGCTGCGTGACGATCCATTGCATGAATACATGGATAAAGTGGAAAAGATTTTTGAGAAGTCGAAGTGATGATGGTTTTGCTCCGCTGAGAGCGTGTCGTTCCCTCTATCGACTCGTCAAGATTGAGACAAAGCAATCTCCAAAGAATTCATCGGTCTCCTTCTTTCAGGATGGAGCGAAGAAGAGAGTCGGGATCAGAAACCGCTCGAGCATCAGCAGTGTGCCAGGGTTCAAATCGTGAATGCTCTTTCGCGAACCTACGACCATTTGAATGGCACGAAATACGGGAATGGAACGAAGTTGAGAGGAGGTTTTGGCGTCGACGGATGACAAAGTGTTCCCTCGTGAAAAAAAGGGCGCCCCGGACGAACTGCCTGCGAAAAAGGAGGACCGACCGGGGCGCATTGAAAAACGGACTGGATTAATTTTCCGTTCGCCTTCATTAACCCAAAAAAAGCCCTCCGTGGACAGCAAAAGTTTAATGATATTTTTTCATTGAAAAGAGTAGCAAAAAAGAGCCTCGGAAGTCCGAACTAGATGGACCGAATCTCAATCGCTTTAGCGGACTGACGAAGAGTCGTCATCGAAGAATTCTCTGGCGTTTCATCTCATCAAAAGAGGGATGGTGAGAAAAGGGAGGAGAATCAAGACCGTGAGAGCTTGATGAAAAATCACCGGAACCGGGGAAGGTGTATTGCTAGGAGCGGGTTGCGGCTTCGACTTGCTCCGGGAAATACTTCATGAGCGATTCGGTGACATTCGGGGCGGCCATGCCGAGTCCGCAAGCGGAGGTGGCTTTCATGGCATCGTTGATGTCGGTGACTTCGGCGGTCCAGTCCTCGGTGCTGAGGTTCTTGGCGTCTCCATTGAGCCTCTCGGTGAGGCGTTGGGTGCCGATGCGGCAGGGGAAGCATTTTCCGCAGGACTCGTGGGCGAAGAAGGCCATGGCATCGTGGGCGGCTTTCACCATATCGCGACTGTCGTCGAAGACCATGATGCCGCCGGCTCCGAGGAAGGAGCCGTGGGAGCGGATGCAGGGATCATCGAGCGTGAGGTCATCGAGAATCTGGTGACCGAGGAATCCGCCGGAGAGTCCGGCCATGGTGACGGCTTGGATGGTGCGGCCGTCCTGTGGTCCACCGGCCCAATCGTAGAGAAGGGTTTTGAGAGGCAGGCCAATGGGGACTTCGTAGTTGCCGGGGCGCTTGATGTCGCCGGAAAGTGAGATGAGTTTCGTACCGGTGTGTTCGCCAAGGCCGAGTGATTGATACCACTCGGCACCCTTGGAGATGATGTGGGGAACGGCACAAAGAGTCTCGACGTTGTTGACGGCGGTGGGCTTGTCCTCGAATCCGTGGGTGACGGGGAAGGGCGGCTTGTTGCGGGGGAAGGGATGTTTGCCCTCGAGAGAGTTGAGGAGGGATCCTTCTTCTCCGCAGATATAGGCTCCGGCTCCGCGGCGGAGATAGAGGTGGAATTCGAATCCTGCTCCGAGGATGTTGTTGCCGAGGAGTCCGGCTTCGCGAGCTTCAGCGAGGCATTTCTCGAGGAGAGCATTGGTCTCGGGATATTCGTAGCGAAGATAGATGAAGCCTCGTGGCGCACCCGTGGCGAAACCCGCGATGATCATCCCTTCGATCAGGGCAAAGGGATCATAGTCCATGAGGGCACGATCTTTAAAACAACCGGGCTCGCCTTCGTCGGCATTGCAGACGATGGACTTGGGGTGTCGGTCGCAATCCGCGACGGCTTTCCACTTGATGCCGGTGGGGAAACCGGCTCCTCCGCGGCCGGCGAGTTTGGAGGCTGTGATGGTCTCGATGACCTTGGTGGGGTCATCCTGGAGGACTGTCTTGAGAGCAGCGAACCCACCATTGGCCTGATAGCCGGTGATGGTGTTGTGGTCTTTCTTGCGGATGTTGGTGAAAAGGGCTTCTTCAATGCCACCGGGGTTCACGGGTGGGAGCCTGTCTCTTATACACATCT
>CAJXVQ010000600.1 GCA_913060685.1 uncultured Verrucomicrobiales bacterium | reverse complement strand
TCGGCAGCGTCAGATGTGTATAAGAGACAGCTCCGGCCCCCAATGCGTCGCACTCCCCGGATAAAACCCACCCTGCTGATCCTGCAACGAGGTCCAGCCCCCTCCCGAGTCCCCCAGCGATGTCGAAGCATCCGCCACGTTGTCCCAAAAAAACGCCACCTTCCCATCGGCCGGATCACTCCCCGATGTTGGGTCGGCCTCCCCGCCCGCCGTCGTTCCCAGGGAGTTCGATTGCCCCGTCAACACAAACAACTTGTAGTGCTTTCCGCTCGCCATCGTGATTGACACCAAATAAAGAAAAATCAGAACTCTCATCTCGTCCTTGAACATACCCGTCGTTAGCCGCTAACTCTACCGACAATAAAACTGGTCTCTCTATCCTTCCAGTTCTTCAACATGAGCTTTACGACCTTCCAAAGCTACCTTCTTGCGAAAGATGAACAGCCTCCTGAAATCTCTCTTGCTCCTTTGCTTCACCCTGTGCCTGCATGGAGCTCCCTACATTTCGGAGTTCATGGCCGCAAATGATACCACTCTTGCGGATGAAGACGGTAACTTCTCCGATTGGATCGAAATCCACAATCCTGATTCTTCCCCCATCAACCTCTCAGACTGGTATCTCACCGACAACGATTCCATACCGACAAAATGGACCTTCCCTGCCACCACAATCCCAGCTGGCGAATACCTCGTCATCTTCGCATCGCAAAAAGATCGCGCCCTGAGCGGATCTCAACTTCACACAAACTTCAAACTCTCCGCCTCCGGAGAATATCTCGCCCTGATTAAACCCGACCTCTCCGTTGCCACCGAATTTTCACCATCCTATCCAGCCCAGACAAAAGATATCTCCTACGGATTCGGAGGAACCGTCGCCACCCCGGTCGACTCAAACTCTCCCATCAAATACCTCATCCCTGTAAACGATTCACTTGGCACCAGTTGGACCAGCAATTCCTTCGATGACAGTTCGTGGATCTCGGAATCAGCGGGAGGAGCTCCCCTCAAGCAAGGCATCGGCTATGAAAACAGTCCTGCTTCCGGCACCAGTTACACCTCTGAAATTAACACCGTCGTTCCCGGTGGAACCACAAGCACCTACATCCGGATCCCCTTCGAAATCCCCGACCCGGCCTTGGTTGATTCCCTCACCCTCAAGCTCAAATACGACGACGGCTTCGTCGCTTACCTCAATGGAACGACCATCGCTTCTGATCGGGTTCCCTCACCACTCGAATACAATTCAACATCAATTGGATCACACACCGATTCGCTTGCGTTGCAGTTCGTTTCATTCGACCTCTCCTCCCACCTTTCCAGTCTCACCACCGGCACCAATACACTCACGTTCCATCACCTCAATGATTCCCCGGCAAGTTCCGACTACTTGTTGTCTGCCGAGCTTCACATGACCGGTCAAATCGATCCCCTCTCCTCTCCGGCAGGCTTCCAAATCAATCCGACTCCGAATGCCCAAAACAATTCAGTCACCAACAACGGCCCCACCATCTCCGGACTCACCAAAAACCCAACGCCTCCTTCCCCTACGACCGACCAAGTCATCACTGCTCAGGTCACCCCGCGCTCGGACGCGATTAGCAATGTCGATCTCTACTACCGTGTCAACTATGAGGGTGACGCAGTAATCCCCATGAACGATGGTGGCACTGATGGTGATGCCACTGCGGGCGATGGCATTTGGTCCGCCACCATCCCATCCTCAGCCTTTGCCAAGGGTGACATGCTCCGTTGGTATCTCATCGCCGACGATGCCAGCTCAAACCTAACCAGATTCCCCTCCGCCCTCGATGCCCAAGCCCCCGAATATCATGGCACGGCCGTCGATGACAGCATTACGACCAACGGCATCAAACGCTTCCGTTGGTGGGTTCAAAATCCCGACTGGTACTGGACTGGCAATGTCGGCTCGACCATTCACAAGGAATATACCTTTTGCTCCGTCCACTACGACGGCATCTTCTATGACAATGTCCGTGTCCGTGTCCGTGGCGGATCCTCCGTCCATCTGGAATATGACAAGCAGTCCTACCATTTCAACTTCCACTCGAGCACCCCCTTCCAATGGATCGAAGATTCAGATCCCGTCGACCGGGTAAACTTGAACTCACAATGGGTCGATCAATCATTCATCCGTAATCAATTTTCGATGCAAAGCTTCACCGCCGCCGGCGTCAAGGCCGCCGCTAGTGAAATGGTTCTCGTCCACCAACACGGCATCGATCCCCAGGTCTCAAATCTCATCGAGCACCCGAACGAGGAATACCTCGCACGCCACGGCCTTGATCCCGAGGGTGCCCTTTACAAAATCTACAACCGACTCGCCAACGCCAACAACCGTCCCGTGTGGTCACCCGGCGTTTCACCCAACAGCCTCGTCGGCGTCGAAAAGAAAACCCGCACCACTGAAAACAACTCCGACTTGCAAAGTTTCATCAGCGGCCTCTCCGACTCCTTTCCATCCCGCGAAGCCCACCTCTTCGACAACGCCAACCTCCCCTCGCTCATCAACTACATGGCCGCCTCGGTCGTCGATCAGGGTCTCGATGTTTTCGCAAAAAACAATTTCCTCTACCGCGACACCAATGGCACCGGCGAATGGCAAATGTTCCCCTGGGATCGCGACGTCGCATGGGGACCAACTGCCTGGAATCAAAACCAGATTATTTGGAATCACGCAGCCAAAAGCCACCCCCTCTTCGGCTCCGGCATTAACGGCGGCGAAAAATACCCGATCTTCGAAGCCATCATCGACACTCCTGTCACCCGTGAAATGTTTCTCCGCCGCCTCCGCACCATCATGGAGGAGCAACTGCAAGCACCGACAACTCCCACCTCCTCAATCCTTCTCGAACAGCAACTCGATATCTTTGTCAGCGCCACCAACCGAATCTCACCCCCTGCCGGACAAGCCACCAACTGGGTGCAACGGGACAAAGACCTTTGGGGTAAACTCCGCATGAATCGAAGTGGCAGTGAACTTCAGTCCTTCAACACCGCCATCAGTATTTTCAAAAACACCTATCTCTCCAATCGCCGCGACTATCTCTTCATCACCCAGGGACCATCTGGAACGGGCCTCATTCCCGACTCACAAATCTCCGCACCGACCATCACCATTGGCGGTGTGGACTTCAATCCCACCTCCGGAAACCAGGACGAAGAGTTCATCGAAATCATCAACCCCAATTCCGAGGCCATCGACCTCTCCGGCTGGACCCTCACCAATGCCGTGAACTACACCTTCCCCAAAGGAACGGTCATTCCTGCACACGATCTTTCCCGCCCTCTCGTCAACCGACTCTACCTTTCCCCTGACTCGATGGCATTCCGCGCCCGCGCGACTTCTCCCACCGCCGGAGAGAGCCGTTTCGTATCCGGCCCCTACTCGGGCCACCTCTCCAACTTGGGAGAAACCATCGAACTCTCCGATGCCAACGCCATGCTCGTCGATTCACTGACCTACGAAGGAAATCCCTCGCCAGCCCAACTGAACCTTGTCATCTCCGAAATCATGTATCATCCCGCTGGAAATCCCGACGCTGAATACATCGAGCTCACTAATCTCTCCGAAACCGAAACGCTCGATCTCACCGGCCTCAAATTCACCGATGGCATCACCTTCGACTTCACCGGAGTGGCCGTCTCATCCCTCGCCCCGGGCCAGCAAATCCTTCTGGTCAAAAATCTTACCATTTTCGAATCGACCTACGGAGTGGGACTCCCCGTAGCAGGCGTCTACACGGGCTCGCTGGACAACGACGGCGAAATCCTCAAGCTCGAAGATGCCACCAACTCAACCATCCAGGAATTCACCTACAACGACGCCTCCCCCTGGCCACCCTTCTCAGGCGGCGAAGGTGCCTCTCTCGTCCTGATCAATCCAAACGACATTCTTGATCCGGCGCTCTCCTCCAGCTGGTGCGATTCCCCCCTACCCCACGGCACCCCCGGAACTCTCCCGTCACCCGGAACTCCTCCGCCCTCAAGTCCCAACGCCGATCTCAACAACAATGGACCTGTCTCTTATACACATCTCCGAGCCCAC
>CAJXVQ010000599.1 GCA_913060685.1 uncultured Verrucomicrobiales bacterium | reverse complement strand
AAGCAGTCAGGCGAGCTCAAGCCCTAACGGGCTCGCCCGCCTGCTTCGGACGGTGAATAAATGGTACCAGGGGGTTGTTCAATCAACCCCCTTATGACCCCATGAAAGCCCCTTCGTGCACCTCACCCAAAAAGAAAATTCCTAGCAGTTTTAGATAGGATGTCGTGATTTTGGAGTTCCATACGATACCCTTATGAAAAAGCGAAATTCTACACGTGCTCAATGAATCAGACATCGTGAGGTCACTCCTCAAGAACAGGCTCAAGATCCTGTCCTACCTGGATTCAATTCTCAGCGATTTTCATCTCGCGGAGGATTGTTATCAGGATGTCTGTGCTGCCGCGGTGACCAAGGTCGATTATTTCGAGGACGCCACCCATGTGCTGCGGTGGAGCCTGAGAACGGGACGCAATAAAGCCATCGATTTGCTGCGGCGACGGGACAGGCAACCATGCGGGCTCGACGACGGAGCTCTTGAGACACTGGAAGGACAATGGCTGGCAGAATCGTCGCACCCGTCGGAATCCGATTCAGATCGGATCCATGCGCTGAAAGGCTGCCTCGGTGAGCTGACCGGGAACAGCCGGAAAATTGTCGAGTTCCGCTATCATGAGGGTCTCAAGTCCGGACGGATTGCGGAACTTCTGGGGCGGAAAAAAGAAACCGTCTACCGGTCGCTGGCGCGGGTGCATGTCGTGCTGCGGGAATGTATGAAACACCGATTGGAAAAGGAGGAAATATGAGTCACAAAAAAGAAACCAAGTCATCACCCGACGAACATTTTATCACTCAGGTACTGCGCTATCAGGAAGGTGACCTTTCGACTGAAGAGTTGCGCGCATTGAACAAGGATCTGCGCGAAAATCCGGAACGCCTCGCTGAGTTCACACGCATTCACAGCACCTCACGCCTCGTGCACGAAGCTCAAACGGCAGCAATGCCGGTCGTGTCAGCGGCGGATTTGGAAATCGAAAAACCGGCAACCTGGAGGCGGGCACTGCTCCCGCTCGCGGCCTGTTTAGTGATGATGTTAGGTATCTCGATTTGGAAATTCGGTGGCGGCATCGGTGGCAACATGGGTGGCGGTAACATTGCCACAGTTGTCGATCCGGTGGCACTCGATAGCCGATGGCAACTTGTCGCCGGCGAGGGGGCGAAATACTCCATCGTCAGCCCCAACCTGGTGCGCCTGCAGCGTGGAGAGCTGAAATTTTCCTCAATAGAGCCAGCGAATCTAGTTGTGGAAACACCCCATGCGGTGGCAACCGCCGAGGGCACCCGCTTTTATATCGGACACCATACCGAAACTATCAAACCAACCAACCAACCAACCACTAATGTGAAAACAACAAAGACAATAAGCAGGCTATTCGTGCTTGCAGGAATCGTGACCATGACAAACAACTCCGGCACAGTTCAAGCCGGTGAAAACGAGGCGGTCGTCGCCGGAGCCAATGCTGCGCCGGAAAAGATTACCGTGCAAACGAACAGCGATTTCGCATTCGACCTCTATAGGCAGATCGCCAAGGAGAACGACGGCAAGAACCTGTTCTTCTCGCCCTATTCCGTCTCCACTGCACTGGCGATGGCAGCCGAAGGTGCGCGGGGGGAAACGGCGATAGAAATGGGTAAGGTCCTGCGATTCCCGGACGCGACCAGACGCACCGGCGACGATGCCCAACGTATCCCCTGGGAAACTTCCCTGATCCATACCGGGATGTCGGAGTTGAACCGCAAGCTCAATGGCGCGGACGACGATTCGGCAGGGTCCGCCGAAATCCGTGCAAAGATCGTCGAGCTTCGCAAGGAGTTGAAGGCCGTGAAAGCGAACGTTGCCCAATTGAAGGCCGAGAAGAAGTGGCAGGAGTTTTGGGCCGCGCAAAAAAAAGAGTCTGCGGTTGGCACGAAGCTTAATGCCGAATTGTCCAAGGTCGATCAATACGAAATCCGCGTAGCCAACGCGCTGTGGGGCGAGAAGACCTATCCCTTCGATCCGAACTACGTCAAGACGATCAGCACACACTACGACACCGGCGGCGGCGTCTTCCCGGTCGATTTCAGAACCAACTTCGAGGCTGAGCGTCTGAAAATCAACGGTTGGGTCGAAGATCAAACCAACGACCTCATCAAGGACGCGCTCCCGAAAGGATCGCTCAACGATCTCACACGGTTGGTGTTGACCAACGCGATCTACTTCAAGGGCGACTGGTCGGTCCCCTTTAAGGAAGAAAACACGAAGGACAGTGATTTCACGCTCTCCGGCGGCGACAAGCAGCAGACGCCAATCATGCACGCACCGAATCTCGGCGTCGGCCGCTACGGCGCATTCAACGCCGACGGCTCACACTTCAACACCCCGCTGCGGATCGGCCGCGGTCAAGACCCGAAGGGGCATTATCCGAAATCGGACGGATTCGCGATCGTCGAACTGCCCTACAAGGGCGACGACCTGTCGATGGTCGTGATCGCCCCGAACGATCCCGCGGGCCTTTCTGCGATCGAAGAGAAACTGACGCCGGACAATCTCACCCAGTGGGTCGACCAGCTCAAGAAACGTAAGACGAACGTCTACCTGCCCAAATTCAAAATGGAGACCAAATACAAGTTAGGCGACACGCTGCAGAAGATGGGCATGGTCCGGGCGTTCAAAGACCCCCGCGACCCGAAAACCGGGGCGCATTTCCAGGGCATGACCACATCGACCGACCCGATGAAGCTGCTTTATATCTCGGGTGTGTTTCACAAGGCGTTCGTCGAGGTCAACGAGAAAGGCACCGAAGCCGCCGCCGCAACGGGTGTGGTGATGGCTCAGTTCACGTCCAGGCCCCGCGACGTCCCATTTACTCCTGAGTACAAAGCCGACCGGCCCTTCGTCTACCTGATCCGCGAGAAATCGACCGGCAGCGTGCTGTTCCTGGGACGGATGACACAACCGAATAACTAACAAACTAACTAAAAAGTAAAGACCATGAATCGAAAATTCCTGAAAACCACCGCCCTTCTTATCGCCTCACTTGTCGCTGGACATTCAATGTTACTGGCCGCCGAGGACAAACCCAAGCTCCCGCAGACGCTCACAGTTAAGTGTGAGCTCGACCCTTTCCCTTATGCATTCAAGCCCAACCGGAAATCGTGGGCCATCGACCTGGTTGCCATTGGACATATGAAGTGTGACCTGATTCTCAAGCGGCAAGACCCTGACCCTGCTGTTGTCCACATTCGCTCCGTGATCCCTGCCTGGAAGGGAAGTAAGACCATTGAACTGAAGGGCGGTTACAGTCTCAGGATCGATGCGCATTACATGATAAGGAAGCGCAATGGTGACTTCATCGAAAAGCCGTCCGGGCTCACAACCGACGTATTTTACTTCTACAAAAAGAAGCTGATCGGCTACGGCACTGCAGCACAGTGGAGCGAGGCGAAGGAGATCAGCCTCTCGGCCAGAGCGACCGATACCGCGTACATTGCCCTGATGAACGAGAACGGCTTTGGCATTCCATCCCAGATCACGGTCTTTAATAGAGGCGGGATCCGCTTCTGGGCTGCCGTGCGTGGTGGAGTAAAGGGCCGGGAGGATGGACTCACCTTTGAGTCGCTTAGTGCTGCACTCAAACCTTTGGGGCGAGACGACAACATGATGATGCCTACCGTCACCGTCAAGAGCACGGTCATCAGGCCAACGGGCTCGGATATTCCCGCGGCGAACTTCCCGAGGTAGACAGACCATCACCCCCCTTTCTCCCCCTCTCCGATCTACCCAACAACGTCCTCAGGGACACCACGCAAAAAGCAAATACCTAGCAATCAATCCCCCTGTTATGCGTGCCCGTCTCCGGCTTCGCGCTACTTCCGGCGGAAGGCCTGGCTCTGCACCAAGGCATGGATGAAGGCACTGGCGCCGTTGTTTTGGGTCTTGGCGGCGGCCATCATCTCGTTGACGAGGTCGGTATCGACGATGCTGGTGGGGCGACCGAGGCCGTATTCGATGAGCGCCTCACAGACTGACTGCTACTGCTAGATGACATGGGTTGTCAGGTGGGGGTGGAATCCTCCAAACTGACAACCG
>CAJXVQ010000598.1 GCA_913060685.1 uncultured Verrucomicrobiales bacterium | reverse complement strand
CTACACAGAGTAGATCGTCGGCAGCGTCAGATGTGTATAAGAGACAGGTCCTCCTGAAAATTCGTGAGGATACTTTCTCATGAATCTGGAATCGAGTCCGACGGTGCCCATGAGCTCAATGACCTTGTCGGTGAGAGAGGGGGCTTTTCTGAGGTCGGGATGGCGTTGGCAAATCGCTTCGGCCAAAGTTGAATAAACCGTCATGCGCGGATTCAGCGAGGCATAGGGATCCTGAAAGATCATCTGGAAATCGAGTCGTTTTTCGCGGACCTCTTTCTTGGGGAGCGCGGTCAATTCCTCTCCATCCAAAATAACCGAGCCGCTGGTGGCGGGCTGAAGTTGCATGACCGTGCGTGAAAGGGTGGACTTTCCGCAGCCCGATTCACCGACCAGTCCGAGGATTTCTCCCTTTTCGATGGAGAGACTGACACCATCGACGGCTTTGATCATTTCGACCGTTTTGGAGATTAAGCCACCACCTTTTACGGGGAAGTGAGTGTGGAGGTCTTGCAGCTGGAGAAATGACACGGCGTTAATCTGGCGGTTCGGGAGAATAATTCAAGGATTAGGAACGAGACTTCCCGGGGAGTTGCCAGTATCCCATCATGTAGTATTCGTATCCCGACCAAACTGTGAAAATAGCGGCAATGATGGTGGGGATGATGAGTGGGATGGCCGTGAAGTGGAGCATGATCCAGCCCATTGCGATCATTTGGGTCACGGTGCAGACCTTGCCGGTCCAGAGGGGCTTGATGGGGACTTTTCGATTGAGGTAATAGAGGATCCAGATCCCGACAATGATTTCGAGATCCCGGGCGACGACGAGGATGATGAACCAAATGGGGAGGTGCCAATCAATTCCCCAGTTGACGAAGGTCGCGGTGAAGAGACCGGTCATCAGAAGGGCTTTGTCGGCAAGCGGATCCAGGATGGCTCCGGCGAGGGATTTTTGATTGAAGCGCCGGGCGACCCAGCCATCGAGGCCATCCAGGAGGGAGGCCAGGGTGTAAATGCCGACTGCGAGCCAGCGGAGGGCTTCCTCAGGTGACCCGGCATCGACCGAGCATCCGTAGTCGATCGCCGTCCAGGCAAAAACCGGGATGAGGGCCAGGCGGATGAGGGTGATAAAAGTGGCAAGAGTCACAACGGGATCTCTTTTTATTGGACATTTGTCTCCACGGCAATTGAAAGGAGAGCGTGACGGCAACTGAATTGAAAGAAGTCCTCGATGAGGCCGGCGTGGTTCCCTCCAAAAGATTGGGGCAAAACTTCCTCGTCGACCAAAATACTGCCGAGTGGATTGTGAATCAGCTCAATTTGGAGCCAGATGACACCATCGTGGAAGTGGGGCCGGGGACGGGTGCTTTGACCGAGCATGTCGTGGGTAAGGTGGCCAAGGTGATCCTTGTGGAATATGACCGCCGTCTCGCAGAATATCTCACGAAGCGGTATGCTGATCGGCCGGAAGTCACGGTGATTAACCATGATGCGGTGCGGCTGGATATCCGTCCCTTTTTTGCTCATAAGAGGGTGAAGCTGTTGGGAAATTTGCCCTATTCAGCTGGCGGGGCGATTTTGCGGAATTTTCTGAAGGGGCCGTCGCCATTTCAACGGGCCGTCTTGATGTTGCAGAAGGAGATGGTTGATCGAATTTTGGCGGGGCCTCGTTGTAAGGATTACGGAGTTCTTACGCTGAGGATGCAATGCGAATGGCAGGGTGAGCCGGTGAAGCTGGTGCCGCCGAGTTGTTTTATTCCGAGGCCGTTGGTCGACTCGACGGTCATGACCTTGGAGCCGCGGCAGGCGGAGTTGCCGGTGCATGATCGACGTTTGTTTGATGAATTGGTGCGCCGTGGATTTGCACAGCGTCGGAAGCAGCTCCGTAAAAACCTTCCGGCCGATATTGATTGGAATGTCGTGAGCGAAAAGCTGGGGCTTTTACCGACGGCGAGGGCCGAGGAATTAAGTCTGGAAGAATGGGTCGCCCTCACTCGGGAAGTGGATCCGTTTTTCGAGAAGGAAGAAGGGCAGGGGGATGATGAAATGCTTACCGTAGTGGATAAAGATGACAATGTCATTGGCACCGAGCGGCGCGACGTCATCCACCGTGATGACCTCACGCACCGAGCCGTACATATTTTTGCGCTGAGCCAAGCGGGCGAAATATTTCTCCAAAAACGCTCCCGCCTGAAAGACAAATGCCCCGGCTTGTGGGATTCCAGCGCGGCCGGCCATGTCGATGCGGGCGAGGAATACCACGCCTGCGCGGTCCGCGAGTTGGAGGAGGAACTTGGCCTCACGGATCATGACGTGCGAGAGGTCGGGAAACTCGGAGCCCATGCGAACACCGGCTGGGAGCACGTTCGACTTTACGCAACCTTGACGCAGGGAAAAGTCCGCTTCCCTTGTGTCGAAATCGAATATGGTCAGTGGTTCACGATGCCGCAAATCGAGGCATGGGTGACCGCCGTTCCCGAGGATTTTGCACCCGGGTTTTTATCCTGCTGGAAAGTCTGGAAAGAAGTCAACCCGGCCCGCTTCGAGTGATGAGCGTCGAGCTGGAAATAGGTGAAGGCGTAAGCTGGGGGATTGTGGGTCGGAACGGCTCTGGCAAGAGCACGATGGCCGCAAAGCTGGCAGAAGAGAACGGCGGAACCTTGGTTTCATTTGAGCTTGAAAATGAGTTGCTGGAGCGTGAGATCCGCGAGGATGATAGCGAGTTTTTGGATCAGATCGATTTTGGACGGACGGTTCGCGAGTTGATCGAGGAAGTCTGCCCGGTCGATGGAGACCTTGAAGAGATTGCTTCGGCTTTGGGCTTGTTCCGTTTGCTTGAACAGGGGTTTCTCACCCTGTCGACGGGAGAGCGCCGTCGGCTTATGTTGGCCCGGGCATTGATTCAAAATCCTAAACTTCTCGTACTTGACGAGCCTTTCGATGGGCTGGATCAGGCATTCCGTGATCCGTTACGGTCACTTTTGGAAGGGCGTGATTTGATTTTGGTTGCGAACCGTTTGAGCGATCTTGACGATTTGGTGACGCACTTGTGTTGCGTTGAGGAACGCGAATTCCTCTTGGCCGGGCCCCGCGAAGAAGTGGTTGCAAATGAGGCCTTCCAGCAGTTGATGGGTTTGGCTGAAGTGATTCCCGAGTTCCCGGAGCGCATTGTGGTCAGCGTGCCGGACGGGCCCTTGGTTTCGATGGCGAATGTCACCGTGATCCACGGCGGACGAAAGATTATCTCGTCCTTGGATTGGGTTGTGGAGCGAGGTCAGAATTGGAAGATCTCCGGACCCAATGGCTGCGGGAAATCGACACTTGTAAATCTCGTTACCGGAGATCATTCGCAGTGTTACTCGAATGAGGTGACGGTGATGGGGATGCGACGCGGGCAGGGCGAGTCAATTTGGGATATCAAAAAATTCGTAGGGATTGTGTCTCCTTCGCTGCATCAGCAGCATCGCGTTGGCTGCACTGCTTTGCAGGTCGTCGCCTCCGGTTTCTTCGACAGTGTTGGGATCTACCGGGAGGTCGCGCCCGAGCAGTGGAGGGTGGCCAAAGTGTGGCTTGATTTGGCGGGGATGACTCCATGGAGTGACCGCCCGTTTCGAGGTTTGAGCTATGGACAGCAAAGGCTCCTGCTCGTCGCCCGCGCCTTGGTGAAACAACCACCTTTACTGGTCCTCGACGAACCATGCCAGGGTCTCGATCCGATGAATCGGGCGCTTGTATTGGGGGTGATTGACCGGATTGCTTCAACCGGGCTGACGCAGATTCTTTATATTACACACGAGCCGGAAGATCGGCTGGAGTGCGTGACCCATGAACTGAGGCACGATGGGAGCACTTGGTTGAAGAGCTAAGGTTTCTTGTGAACGATCTTCCCGTTGCAGTCGGCTGTGACCATGGTGAGGCAAAGGCGCTTGTATTCCTTCCGGGCTTCACGGACGCCGCGCTGCATGGCGAGATAGATCTTCTTCGTTTCCGGGTCCATGTCTTTTTCGGGAATGCCCTTGGGGCTGTCTCTTATACACATCTGACGCTGCCGACGATCTACTCTGTGTAGA
>CAJXVQ010000597.1 GCA_913060685.1 uncultured Verrucomicrobiales bacterium | reverse complement strand
CAGCGTCAGATGTGTATAAGAGACAGATTGCAGGCTGACAGCGGCTTGCACGTTTCCGAAAGTGCCGAGGTAGATTTGGGAAGGTTCGATTGAGCGAGCCTGGCGGATGTTTCGGCGGGCGAATTCGATGACAGCGTTGTAGGGAGCTTGCGAGGGTGGTGTGACGAGGATGGGTGTCGAGGGGGAGAGAGGCAGATCAGCGGGTTGCGGTGTATCGGTTTTCCCAGCAAGGTAGACGGGCTCAAGGAGATTGCCGTAGCTCCAGGGCCGCTGGCGCTTTTTGCTTTTTTTGAAGACGGTTTTGGCGACGCGGCGGAGGACTTCCTCAATCACGATACCGGGTTGGATGATTTCCTCGGCAAGAGTGGCGGTGTAGAGGCTGTTGGTGCCTTCCGGGTTGTCGAAAGCGACCATGCCGTGTTTGGTGGCGTAGGAGACGAGGGTGCTGTCGCTTTCGGTGCGGAAGGGGGCGAGTCCTTGGTTGCTGTTGCGTTCCTTGGTCATGAGGTTGGGGACATCGCGACAGCAGTCGAGGAAGATGAGGTTGAGGCTGGTTTTGGCGGCCTCCATGACGCTGAGAATGTCCTTGAGGCTGGGGCTGGATTTTTTGAGTTCGTATTTGAAGTGGGCCTTTAGGTCGGTGGGGAGGATGTAGTTGCGGTCATCGACCTGTGATCCGTGGCCTGAGAAGAAGACGGCGGCGATGGAGCCGGGAGTAAGGTCGGCGTGGAATTTACGGACCGCTTCGAGGAGCTGGAGGCTGGTGGCGTTGGTGTGGTAGTGGACTTTGAAGCCGAGCTTTTCGAAGGTGGCCTTCATGAGCCGGGCGTCATTGACCGGGTTTTTGAGGTCGTTTTGATTCAGGTAGTTGGAGTTGCCTACGATGAGGGCGACTCGCTTTTGGGCATGGCTCAGAGTGATGGAAAAAAAGACCAAGAGATTGAGCAGAACGACCTTCATAGCAGTCGAAAGATTATCCAGATGCTGTTTTTTTAGCAAGGGCGGTTTTTTAAAGTGTGGCCTTAGGTTAGATAGAAAAATGATCTCTGATTACTTTGGTCAGTTCCTCAGGGGATTTGCTGATGTCGAGGCTCAGCGCTCCGGAGGGGACTTCCAGGGTGTCGAGTTGGGATTGGAGCAATCCCGGTGGCATGTAGTGATCTTCTCGCTGATTGATTCTTTCGGAAAGAAGGTCCGGCGAACCATGTAGGAAAACGAATTCCGCACCGTTCAGGACTTCGCGGTAGCTGGATTTGAGGGCGGAGCAAGCGATGATGGTCAGTTGATCCGCGTTACGAATGAGACCGGCAAGGGTCTCGAGCCAGCCCTGGCGATCTTGATCGGTGAGGGGAATGCCGGTCGACATTTTAGCGACATTTTCAGGCGGGTGGAAGTCGTCGCCATCGAGAAAATCCCCTCCGGTTTCCGAGGCCAGAAGTTGACCAACGGTCGTTTTGCCAGAGCCGCTGACTCCCATGATGACGAGGGCTTTCATGAGATGAAGGCCCAGACGATGGAGGCGAGTGCGATGCCGATAAAGGCGACGGCGGTGGAGACGAGGCTCCAGGTCTTGAAGGTTTCTTTTTCGGTCATGCGGAGGTAGCGACTGACCATCCAGAAGCCGCTGTCATTGACGTGTGAGAAGCCGGCCGCTCCGCAGGCGATGGCGACGACAACAAGAGAGAGCTTGGCGTCGGAGAGGTCGAGCTTGGCTAAAATGGGAGCCATCAATGACGCGGCCATGACCATTGCCATGGTGGCGGATCCTTGGGCGATGCGTGAGATGGAGGAGAAGAGGAAGGCGAGGAGGAGGACTGAGATGCCGAGGCCGTCGAGGGTGTCAGCGAGAGCATCGCCGACGCCGGAGTCTCCGAGCATCCCTTTAAAAACGCCGCCCGCACCGGTGATGAGAATGATGATTCCGGCAGGTCCGAGGGCGCGGGTGGAGAGGTCCATCAGGACGTCGCGGGAGGCTCCGCGTTTGGTGCCGAGGAGCCAGAGGCTGAGGCAGGTGACGAGAAGAAGAGCGATAATGGGGTGGCCGAGGAAGGAGACGGTTTGTTTCCAGATGGGGGCGGCACCGAGGAGGACGCGAAGAGCGTCGGCGCGATCTCCTTTGCTGAGACCGGCGGGAATGGAAGCTCCGACGGATTGCTCGACGAGGGAGCCGGCGACGATGAGCGCGATGGGAAGGAGGAGGATGGCGGCGATCATGCCGAAAGAGGGAGGGTTTTCCTCTTCGGCGGCTTCGAGTTTAGGCGGATCGATATGGATGGTTTTGGCAATGCGGCCTCCGAAGAAAATGCCCGAGAGAATGGCGGTGGGGATACCGACGATCAGGCTGTAGACGATGACGGTGCCGATGGGGATACCGAGGGTGTAGGCGACCCAGGTGGGTCCAGGGGTGGGGGGGACGAAGGAATGGGTCACCATCATGCCGGCAAGGAGGGGCATGCCGTAGACGGTGAGAGATTTGCCACTGCGGCGGGCGAGGGCGTAGATAATGGGAGCAAGGATGACGAGAGCGACATCAAGAAAGACCGGGATGGAGATGAGGAAGCCGGTGAAGAGCATGGCCCAGTTGGCGCGTTTTTCTCCGGTGATGCGGAGCATGCCGTTGGCGAGGCTTTGAGCACCGCCGCAGTGTTCAATCATCGCGCCGAAGATGGCTCCGACTCCGACGATGGTGGCGATGAAGCCAAGGCTGGAGCCCATGCCATCGACGATGGTTTGACCGATATCGGTCATATACATCGTGCCGGATGCGAGGCCGACGAAAATGCTGGCGATGAGGAGGGCGATGAAGGCCTGGACCCTGAACTTAAGAATAAGGATGAGGATGAGCGCGATGGCGGCAATGAGCGTGCCGATAAGACGCCCGGTGTTTGCCTCCGCGAGGACGAGGTGATTTAGGAAGGAGTTCGTCATTTGTGTTTGGTCATCTCACTACGGAAGTGGAGTGCAGGTAAATCCTGAAAAGAAGAATCGGTTCGGCTGAGTCACTAACGAGTTGGCCCATGTGTTTCTCCTAAGTCATTGTTCAGAAATAAACTTACCCGTTTTCATGCTTGGTTGGACTCTCATTTTCAGGGGTGGAAATGAGCTTTTTTTGAGACGGATGGTTCAAAAAAAGAGCGAAGGAATAGCAGATTCAAGATCTCGCAAGCTAAAGTTACCAAGATGCATTTTTTTTGAGAAATCTTCGAAAGCGATGCTTTTATGTGTTGCCGAGGATAATTCGGCACCTCAAACAAAATCAAAAAAACCCAGAACCATGAAAATTACAACTGTCCTGTTTGCCGCTGCCGCCCTCCTTCTTCCTATGACCGCTCAAGCGGATCCGGAAACCAAGAAGCCTACCAAAAACGTCGTTGAGATTGCCGCTGGCGCCGAAGACTTCTCCACTCTCGTTGCTGCCGTGAAGGCCGCCGGTCTTGCCGAGGCTCTCTCCGGAAAAGGTCCATTCACTATTTTCGCCCCAACCAACGCTGCTTTTGCAAAGCTTCCCGAGGGAACCGTGGCCACTCTTCTCAAGCCTGAGAACAAAGAGAAGCTTGCGGCTGTCCTCAAGTACCACGTCGTGTCCGGCAAGGTGATGGCTGCTGACGTTAAGCCTGGTAAGGTTAAGACACTCAATGGCGCAAAAGCAACGATCGCAATTGCTGGTGGTAAAGTGACCATCGACAAAGCCAACGTCGTTAAGACTGACATCGTGGGCACCAACGGCGTCATCCACGTCATTGACTCTGTGATCCTTCCTGCTGCGAAGTAATTATCGGTTACACTTCCTTCTATTCATTGGCCCGCCCCTACCAGGGGTCGGGTCATTTTTATTAACAGAGCTTTGCAATGAGCGGCTCAATTGGCGCTTCGATCAGAATTCGTTCCTTTGTGATGGGATGAACGAAAGCAAGGGACTTAGCCTGGAGAAGCATGCGGCTGCCAATACCGAGTTGTTCGCCCATGGCCAGGCATTCCTCTGGATCGAGATAGCGAAAGTCTCCGACGATGGGATGGCCGGAGTGGAGAAGGTCTGTCTCTTATACACATCTGACGCTGCCGACGATCTACTCTGT
>CAJXVQ010000596.1 GCA_913060685.1 uncultured Verrucomicrobiales bacterium | reverse complement strand
AGATCAGCCTCGGTCTCGTGGGCTCGGAGATGTGTATAAGAGACAGTCTTAGAAGGATTCGATCATCTCCTCTTCGTGCTCTGTCTGATGTTGGTTGCCGGGATCAACCGCAAGCTGTTCATCACCATTACCGGATTTACGATCGCTCACTCGGTCACTCTCGCCTTGTCGACATTAGACTTGGTCACCATCCCGCTTCCTCCGGTCGAGGCCGTGATCGCCTTAAGCATCGTTTTCCTCGCAAGCGAAATCCTTCGCGGAAACCGGACCGGTCTCACTTATCGCTATCCCGTCGCGGTCTCCATGTCCTTCGGGTTACTCCACGGCTTTGGATTCGCAGCAGTGCTTGGTGAAATCGGCCTGCCCGAAGAGGAGATTGCGACCTCCCTCTTGTTCTTCAACGTAGGAGTGGAGATCGGCCAGCTTCTGTTCATTGCCGCCCTTCTCATCTTGGCGGGCATTGTCAGAGTTCTGTGGAAGAAAGTCGCTCGCCGTCCGTTGCCTCCAGCCCTCTGGCAACCAGCCACGGCGTATATCGTCGGAATCATCGCGACCTACTGGACCATCGAGCGGATTGCCGGCTTCTAAATCGGTAATCCACCGCTCGTTAGTCAACGACCTCCATCTTAAGGCCCGCAGGGTTCAATGCCCACGGATGGCGATATTTTTCGAAACCGGTAATCTTTGTCAGCGGAAACGTCGGATCGGAAAAAGCACCGATTTTTATGCCGATCCGGTCAGCATCTACGTCAGAGGTGTAGTAAACGGTTGAGCCGCTTGGATTGCGAACGCGCTGCCAGACTGCTTCTGGCACAAGTTGCAATGACATAGGGAAATCCGCTCCGGAGCAGGGCCTACACAAGTCACACGGAGCTGTCCGCAATTGCACGCAGCCTCTCTGGCCCTATTGGAATCATCGCTAACCGTCTCGCTGCCGTCCGGTTGTGTCTTGCTGTCGTCCGTCTTTGTCTTTTGCAGCCGGTCAAGGTGGCCCCGGCGAGTGTGAGCCCGCCAGCAAGGAGGGATCGTCTTGTGTTTTCATAGTCGTTTCCGATTTGTGAAGAGAATAAGGATCAACCTTTCATGCCACAAGATCGAATTGGGGCCGTTATGCGGCGTCTTCCCGCCTTCACGTGACCCAGATTCTGGAGATAACCTCCGGAATAGAGAAGATGATCAATCTGAGGTGCAACGAAATATTGGAGCACTTTGGGTTTTGTTTTTGTGATGAGATTGGGATTCAAATTTGCAGGGCGAAAGGTAACCAAGCGAGGAGTGTTTTTCAGGCAACCGATGAACGATTCGGTCCAAGCATTGTCATACGAAATCGCTCTCCTGGCCACGCTCTGTCGGGCCTTGGTCTCGATGCTTAAAATCGGACAGCCCTTCCCTACGAGCGGTCGCCGGAAAAAGGGGATCAAGACCAAAAAGAACGGCTCCTACGGCCTCAACTTCAAACTCAACCCGCCAAAAAGGTTCGAGAGCAACTGGGTGGAGATCGTTCCCGGCAAGGGATGGTTCGTGGAACTCCGCCTCAGCCCTGGATCGAAAAGACCTGAAAGTCAGGAGAGATCGGACTCGTAAAATTGAGAAGCTCTAAAGACGATTATTATGAAAACAAAAACATACATCAGAATGTTCAGCACGGCCTTGATCGGCGGGATGCTCGTGGGGTGCAACTCCGATGAAACGACAGATCAGAATACCGAAACGATCACTCCAACAATCGTAACCCAGGAGAACTTCCCACAGGCATTCACAAATATGCGGCTTGAAGCGATCGTCAAAAAAGCGGGGGGCGTGAACAAGTTCTTTGAGATGCCTACGCCAGGTAGTGATCCCGCCAAGCAGTTTGTGGTGCGGATGAATCGTGATACCTTTTATTCTACCTCTGTCATCGATATGTCCAGTGGCGACGTCCATGTCACTGTGCCTGAGACGGATCAATATGTGTCGATACAGATCGTTGATGAGAATCACGAAACCCAGCCCATGATCTACGGATCAGGTCGGCACAAAATCACCGCGAAAACGACCCATGCTTTTGTCATCGTTCGTGCGCTGGAAGATGCTGCACGTCGCAATTTGGTGATTGAGGCGGGCAGCGCGAAACCGTTCGAGGTGAAGGAATGGGACATGGAATCATTCAACGTGATCGATAAAGCCGGCAACCTCGACTTTAGCGACGGCTATGATCAGTCCAAGGCGTTTAGTAATAAAGAGAGCGGTCAAACGGCCTACATGAATTATGTCGGAGCAGCCGGAGGTTGGGGCGGAGCCATGGTTGAAGACAACATCTACCAGACCAGCCCATATTTCGATGCCGATGGTAAATATGAGATGACCTTCGTTGACCCGAAAGCCAAGTTTTTCTGGTCGGCAACCGTTTACAATGGGGATGGGCGCATGTTTAACGACAAGGCCAACATTTCCAGCGAAATGAAGCCGGTGAAAAACGCGGATGGGACGATTACGGTGCGCTTCGGCTGCGAAGGCGAGCCCAACAACATTCCCATTGTTGAAGGCAACACCACCGGCAAGTTCAATGTTCTGATACGTCACTACGGCCCGAGCGAACAGGTCAGCAAGGACGAGGCCGGTTACAATGCCACCAAGTTTATTAAACCCGTTGAGAAGTAAAATGAAACTCCGGCAATGCACGTGCATTGCCGGAACATCCCTCATTGCGATGGCCGCGTCGGTCGCGGCACTTGGGGCCACCGCCCAAGAGAAGGCAGAAGCTCAGATAGGGCCGTCATGGAACTATCGCCCTTTAAAAGATTCTCGATAGCGTGACGCCTGCCTCGAGCATGCTCAACAGATTGCCAACCGCAACTCACACCGAAGAGCACCAAACTGTACGATCACAGCGACGGCGATATCACCCTTGATGAAATTGAACGGATTTCTTTCGAAATGAGACCCCTTCAGCGTGATAATTCCAGCAAGATCAAAAGATCGGTCAAAGCTCCGGGCGGGCGGATGACGTGACGTGGGCAATGGCGATGCGTCCGCCAGGACCGTCGCCTTGCTGATGCGTGACCACGTTCTCAGCGATGACATCATTCCTGTCTGCGATCGGATGCGATATTCTTACCGGTTGGAGAGCGGGGCGTTTCTGCGGGCAGTGCTGGAGAAGAATCCGAATCGCGAGATGCAGGGCGTGGCCTGCCTTTTTCTTGCCCGCTTTCTCAACGACCGGTTGCGAATGGTTCAACTGGCCAAGGATCGGCCCGACTTGGCCCGGCGTTTCGAGATCGCGTTCGGCCAGGATACCTCATTGATCACGAAAGCAGGATTCGCCATAAATGGACGGGAAATCCTGATGGTAAGTCTCTCGACCTTATCCTGAAAAAGTTGATCAAGGATGCGGAAAAAACCGAATCGCCAAAGTGAAACAACCAATGACTTGAACGGTATCGCACTTTGAAATTCCCGCCGACACCGAAGAACTTCAACAAGGGTTGGAAGGATCGCGTCGCGCTTGAATTTGAGATAATCAACGACGCCGAACTGGAGTCTCTGCGAGCCGGATTGGAACACGCTGACAAGTTCGTACGGTCGATGGCGGCCCGTGCGCTTGGGATCCGCGGAGACAAGGGATCGGCCGATGCATTGGCCGATCTGGCTCGGAACGACACAGAGTTCATGGTTCGCATTCGGGCGGTGGAGTCGCTTGGACTTCTTAAGATGAAGCGCGATGTTATCGAAGCCGCAAAGATGGACAGCCAAGGGTCAGTTAGCTGGGCAGCAGACCTGGCGGAAGACCAGTGCAAGAGCGATCAGGACTGCGCAGGGCAGATCCGGCGTGCCTTTGCCGGGGAGATTGATCGCAAAGAAATGGGATCAGCAAAGGTCGGACAGCCAGCACCGGATTTCACAGCACTAACGCTGGACGGAAAACCATTCAAGCTGTCCAGCGTCCTGGGTAAGCATGCGGCACGTTAGCATTGCGGAGCAACCAATCGGGTAGCCATGGATTTTAGCCCCCGCCACACACACCACCGGCCATACGGGTTTGATTCGCTAACCCAAGTTTCGCATTTTTTTTGAGTTTTTGGTCCAAAATCGCCGAATTCG
>CAJXVQ010000595.1 GCA_913060685.1 uncultured Verrucomicrobiales bacterium | reverse complement strand
GAGATCAGCCTCGGTCTCGTGGGCTCGGAGATGTGTATAAGAGACAGGTCCTCGTACTTTGCCCCTTGTTCGATCCAGAGTCGGAGAGTTTGTTTCTCTTCCTCGGTAAGCCGGTAGGCGGTGTCGAGCGGGGGCATGTGATCGTCCTTTTCCTTGGTGAAGATACGGGCGATGAGCTCCGACTCGTCGGGTTTGCCGGGAACGATGGCGTTGAATTCGATGGCCCCTTCGAAGGTGTCGAGGCGAAGGTCGGCTTCGCGCTTCTTCTCGTCGAAGCCATGGCAGAAAAAACAATTGTCCGAGAGGATGGGGCGGACATCGCGATTGTAGCTGATTTTTTCCGCCGCAGGGAGGAGCGACGAGAGTAGGAGAATGATCGAGAGAAGCTTGGGCATGAGTTGCGAAGGTTCGAAAATCGTAAGGGAAGGAATACGATTTGTCTTGGATGAAGTTTTGTGGTCTTTGTATAATCCGCGCATGTCAGGCAAGGTGATCCAAGGAGAGTTTCTGGAGAAGATTGCTTCGGTGGATCAGATTCTTGGGTTGTTCGATTGGCTGCCGGATGCCCATCTTTATCTGAAAAACAAGGAGGGAGAGTTTATGGTGGTGAATCTGGCGTCGGCCCGACGGAATGGTTTTTCCCATCCGGATGAGATGATTGGGAAGACGGATTTTGATATTCATCCCCCACAGATGGCGGCGGCTTATGTGGAAGAGGATGGACGGGTGATGGCTGGGCGGGAGGTGATTCCGGAGCAAATCTGGTTGGTTTATGATTACCTGGGCGCGCAGCGATGGTTTGTTTCGACCAAGATGCCGCTCTTTGGTGGTGGAGGCGAAGTGGTGGGCCTGGCCGGAGTGATGAGGCCACTTGAGAGTGGCGGGAAATTGCAGGAAAGTTACCAGGGTCTGGCACCGGTGGTGGAATACGTCCTGGAGAACTTCGCGGAGCAAATCAGTGCGGAGGTTTTGGCGGAACGGGTGGGGCTTTCGGTGAGCCAGATGAATCGGCGCTTTCGGAAGCTATTTGGGATTGCCCCGATGCAGTTTGTGCTGCGATCGAGGATCAATGCGGCGCGGACGATGTTGGCAAGGGGGAGTGAGAAGCTGGGGCAGATTGCGGTGGCGTGTGGTTTTTATGACCAGGGGCAGTTCGGGCGGATCTTTAAACGGGAGACCGGACTGACGCCGGGGGAGTATCGGAAGAGATACCAGAATGGGACTTTTGGGGGCGGAGGCTAGAGGTGTTGGGTTTCTCTTTGGTTTTAAGGATCCATCTTCGGTAGCTTCGACATCGCTCCAGGAGAACGAAAGCCCGAAATGGAATCCTTTGTCATTGGAGGATCCAATTGAAGGCGAAGCAAAACCATCCCCGAATTGGTTTGGGAGGTCGGGATAAGAGATGCTGCTCCATTTGTGTGATGCTTCTTTTTCGACCGCGCAAGAGCAGGTCAAAACGAGCGCGAGGGCCAAAAAGTGGGCGGCCTGCCTAATATTCTTCAGCGAGCTTAGCTCGATTGATTTGGTAAGACAAATTCCATGTTTGTGTTTCAAGAGGTTCGAAAGTTCATGACCTCTGGTCCTTGCGAATTCGTGCAGGGCGGGAGGCCCGCGCTCTGGATTACGAATTGCTTGATTATGATTGAATGGGATCGATTTTGGAGACGTCTAAGATATTTTAACGCTATGAAGATTACAGGTGCATTCGTTTTGGGGGGGCTTCTCTTTGGAGGGATCGGGTGTGGGCAGGAGAAGGAGGTGAACCCTTTTAATAGTGTCGAGTGGCAAAGGCAGGATTTACTGGCGAAGACTCCGGAGAGTTGGGAGGTGATGTTGGAGGTCTTTTCGTTGCCTTTTGGAGAAGCCGCGAAATTACGGAGGAATCAGAAGGTTCAAGCGAAAATTTATGGCGAACTGGTGAAGAGGAGCGAGGTCGGGAAGGCGGTTCTGGAAGAGTTTGTTCTCCTGGTGGGGAAAGTCGGGACCACGGGTGTGGCTGAATCGATCGAAGAGATGATCTATCCGACGGAGTATGAACCTCCCGAAATTCCAAATAAGGTGAGGACGGTTCCTCAGAACCCCGAAGTTGCGAAGCTTCTCATGACTCCGGCTGCTCCAACGGCGTTTGATCGCAAGGACATGGGGACGAGACTGGAGGTCCTGTTTGATCGCAAAGAGACTCCAGAAATGATTGAGGTGGCGGTGGACTTCGACCGGGTGGAATTCCTGGATTTTGCAAACTGGGGGCAAGGAAAGGCGGCGGCCAAGATGCCGGAGTTTGCCGCGCAGGGCTTCAAAAAGACGGTCTTTTTGAAGTCCCAAATACCGGTGATGGTTGGAACAATGTCACCGCCGAAGGTCCGTGCGGATAAGGGAGGGGAACGCCGGGTGTGGTTTGCCTTTGCAACGGCGACGCCTTCTGAAAGGTAGAAAGACTATTTTAAGATGAGTTTTAAAGTTCTGAGTTTGCTGTTCTTCTTTGGTTTGGGGGAACCGGCTCTGGTGGGAACGATATCACCGCCGAAGGAACTGCAGGAAAAAGATGGAGAGAAGAGGGTATGGTTGGCGTTTGTGACAGTTGAGAAAATTTAGAATTCATGAAAATGACGAATTATTTATGCATGGGAGTTCTGCTAATGGCGGGATCCGGGCTTTGCCAGGACGTGAAGAAGACAAAGAAGGCTTCGGAGAAGGTTTTTGAGGAACCTCCGAGTTGGGATGTCACTTGCGAGGTTTTTTCACTGTCGCTCTCAGAGGCGGCAAAGCTGAAGCGGATGCGGAAGACGGATGCCCAGGATTATGCCGGGTTGGTAAAACGGGTGGAGTCAGGGAAGGTGAAGCAGGAAGAATTTCTGATGCTAAGAGTAGTTGAGGGAAGCAGCACTGCGCTGGAGGAGGTGAGTGAGATGATCTATCCCACCGAGTTTGAGCCGCCGGAACTTCCAAATGAGATTCACAATTTGTCAGAGGATCTTGAGAAGGCCAGGATGCTGGTGACACCGGCGACGCCGAGTGCCTTTGATACCAAGTATGTGGGGAGTATGATGGAGGTGGAGCTTGAGGTGAATGAGGAAGGCTCGGTTGAAGTGGCCTCGGCATTGACCTTGGTGAGCTACCTGGGGGTCCAGGTTTGGGGGCAGGGTTTGGCTGAGGTCGAAATGCCAAGATTTGCGGTTCAGAGTGTAAAGACATCACTTAAGGTGAAGCCGGATTCAGCGACCTTGATGGGGTCGGTTTCACCGCCTGAGGCCTTGCAACCAAAGGATGGTGAGCGGCGGGTGTGGTTGGCTTTTGTGACGGTTTCGAAATCCAAGGACTAGATGATGAAGTTTTCATTTCTGATTCTGATCTTTACCGTACTGTGCCCATTGGATGCGGCCGGGGCCGAGGTGACCTATGAGGTTTTCTCGATGCCGATGAATGAAGCTGCGAAGCTGCGGAGGGAGAAACTGGGTGGAGAGGAAAGTTATCGGAGGATCCTGAATCAATTGGAAAAAGGGGAGGTGAGGCAGGAGGGGTGGATGACAGTGAAGATGGTTGAGGGGAAGAGGGCAATTTTGGAGGAGGTGGATGAGTTTATTTTCCCTACGGAGTATGATCGTGCTCGCGTAATTTTTGGAACGAGTGGACCAATTATGGGGGTGAAGCAGCCGTTGTTTCCGATCCCAGATACCGCTTCGGCCTATGATACCAAAAATATGGGAAACACCCTGGAGCTGGAGCTTCAAAAGAAGGGCGGGAGTTTTTTCTTGAGACTGGGTGCGACGAAAGTGAGCTTGATCGGGGTCGATGAGTTTGGGGAAAAGACAGGCAAGGTCGAGATGCCGAGATTTGCGATTCAGGCGCTCAAGACAGGGGTGAGGGTTGTTTCGGGTAAGGCCGCCTTGGTGGGGACCGTGTCACCGCCTCGTGATTTACAAAAGGGGGAGGAGAAGCGGGTGTGGCTGGCCTTTGTGACGGTGACTGAAGCGAACGATTAATTTATGAAAACGATGAAGTTAACACTATTGGCGGGACTTGCTTTGAGTCCCATGGGATGCTGTCTCTTATACACATCTCCGAGCCCACGAGACCGAGGCTGATCTCG
>CAJXVQ010000594.1 GCA_913060685.1 uncultured Verrucomicrobiales bacterium | reverse complement strand
AGATCAGCCTCGGTCTCGTGGGCTCGGAGATGTGTATAAGAGACAGGTTTTCCGCTTCGCGTTGGAACGTTGGGAAGCGGACTCCTATACGATTGTTATCGTCCCCGGGTCGCAGGGGAAGCTATCCGCCGCCGAGGAAAAAATCAGCGCGTTTCTGCAGTCGAAAGGAAGTGCCGATGCGGTGACTGCGAACCTGAAAGTGCGGATCGATCCCGAGAATGTTGGCGAGGGTACTGGAGCGACAGTGCGGCTTTTCTACCCACCGAGATTAGCTGGATCGAATGTCCCCCCGATCTGGACTGGAGCCTTGACGATGGAAAACGCGAGAGCGCTGGTCGATTCTCCCGCGCGGCGCAAAATCGTGACCCGGCTTCTCCGCGGGGAATCCGCGACCTGGGTGCTGATCGAATCCGGAGACCGCGGGAAGGATGATGACGCCGCTTCAGAGATAGAAAAAGCCTTTCTTAAAGCCGAGGCCGAGTTGAAGATTCCCGATGGAGTGCTGACCGTCGAAGAGGCACGCAAAATTTCGCAAGCGGACGGCCGTGACCCGGACGACGTTCTGCGTTCCCAAATCCCGCTGAAAATTGCTTTCTCTCTCATCCGGATTTCGAGGGACGACCCGGCGGAGTCGATTTTCCGGGAAATGTTGTTGCACATGGAGGATGATCTTGGGGAGTTCGGAAACGAGCCGATGGTATTTCCGGTCTTCGGTCGTGGGCGTGCTTTGGAGCCGCTCATTGGTCGTGGCATCAATGCCGAAAACGTGTTCGAGCATGCCTCCTATTTTTGCGGAGCCTGTTCTTGCGAGATTAAGAACCAGAACCCGGGAGTCGACCTCCTAATCGCCGCGAACTGGAAAGCGGCCATCGCGGGGAGTGAGGTTGTGGTGGAGAAATCCCTGCCTCCGCTGGTAGGGGTTGGAGCTTTGAGTGATGGGGATGTCGCCCGGGATGAGAATGCGGTCGCCATCGAGTCCGGCTCAGGGATGTCATTTCGTAGTCCGTGGGTGGTGGCCGGTGGTGGTGTGCTCCTGGCACTGGGACTTGGGAGTATTTTAATTTTGAGAAAAAACTAGCGACGACAACTCATGGATAAAAAAGGGACTAATTTTATGCTGATGAAGACATTTTTGATGGGCGCGACTTCGGCCTGGTTTTTCTCCGGGGTGGCCGTTGCCGCCGACTGGCCGATGTGGAGAAACGACACGGGGCGTACGGCCGAATCGGCCGAGGCACTTGCGGAGAATTTGAGTCTTCGGTGGACGCGCCAGATGCCGCCTTTGACACCGGCCTACCGTGACAACCGCTTGCAGTTCGACGCCGGCTACGAACCGATCGTGCTCGGGAAGCAGCTCTTTGTCGGATCGTCACTGGACGATAGCGTGACCGCATTCGACACCGAAACGGGCGAGCAGCTCTGGAAGTTTTTCACCAATGGTCCGGTGAGGTTCGCTCCGGTCGGTGGAGAAGGGAGAATCATTTTTGGGTCCGACGACGGATGTCTCTACTGTGTGAGCGCGGCGGAGGGATCACTGGTCTGGAAAAAGCAAGCGGTGCCATCGGAGCGAAAAGTGGTTGGGAACGGCCGCTTGATTTCGGTGTGGCCGGTCCGGGGGGGCGCGGTTCTGAAAGGTGACCGGGTTTATTTTGCGGCGGGCGTTTGGCCGCTGGAGGGGACTTTTGTGTTTTGTGTGGATGCGGCAACGGGAGAGACGATTTGGCGAAACGACCGCTCATCATACCGATACGGAATCCATCCCCACAATGCCAAGGCGTTCGGAGGACTGGCGCCGCAGGGCTATCTTTTGATCGACGATGAGTCAGGGCATCTGATCGTCCCGAGCAGTCAGGCTTACCCGGCCGAGTTTGATTTGGAAACGGGTGAACTGAAGGCCTTCGAACTTCCTGCGCCGGGCCGACTTCCGGGTGGCTGGTTCGCTTCGACACCGTCCGAGCTCGAACGGCAGAAGCTGAAGCGACGTGGCCTGCTGTTCGACAAGGCGGTCAACCACCGGGTTCACGAAGACAAACCACACTTTAAGGGAGTCGAAGGAGTCCGGAGTAAGATTACGGTGGCGGGGCATGAGATGAAATTTAGTGATGGCTATCCTGGCGTAACAGATCCGATCCACTCAATGTTGGTCGCGGATGGCAAATTATTTATCGTGACGAACATGGGCGGGGTGAGCTGTTTCGGAAAAGGAACGACCGAACCCGTCAAGCATCTGGTAGAGAAGGTGAGCCGCACCAAAGCTCTGGAGCCAGGGATGTTCGCGAAACTGG
Source organism: uncultured Verrucomicrobiales bacterium (assembly GCA_913060685.1). GTDB lineage: Bacteria > Verrucomicrobiota > Verrucomicrobiia > Verrucomicrobiales > Akkermansiaceae > SW10. The sequence continues at coordinate 1,807 of CAJXVQ010000594.1, read as the reverse complement.
ATCAGAAACACGGATACGCGCTCCTGTTAGGGGCCGGAGATGATTCAGGGCTGATTGAATCGCTCTTATCGGAGACCGAGTTTCGCGTGATCGCAGTGGAGTCGCGAAGGGAGAGAGTTCGCTCGCTGCGGGACGAGAGGTGGACCAATGCCATGACTGGTGAGCGGCTTGCAGTCATCGAAGACGACCCTGCCAATGTCGGGTTACCACCGTACTTCGCGGAATTGATCGTACTCAATGAGTCTCTCACGCTCAAGCCCTCCGAGTTACGACGGGTGTATGAATCGTTGCGGCCTTTTGGCGGCATGCTGATGGCGCGATCAGACAAGCAGCTTCCGGAGGGAGTTGAACTCGAGGGGGCGGGGCGGTCCGAGACCGAATCCGGCTGGACGCTCATCACGCGAGAGGGGGCGCTGCCCGGTTCGACAAACTACGGGGGGAACTGGGATGAAAGCCGGGACGAGAGAGTGCGTGGTCCCCTCGGAGTGCTGTGGTTCGATGACTCCCTGAGCCATTTCAAGCGTTCGCCGCAGCCGAAGTTTATTGATGGCGTGATGATCTCGACGCCGAAGGACTGGACTGATGAAACGACCCGCGAGCTAAAGGTCGATTACCGATTGTTGGCGCCTGTTTTTTCTGATGTCTACACGGGAAGGATCCTGAGCGAGAAGGAGGCACCCTGGTTGAGGCATTCGTTTTCAAAGGTTGATCTCGAGACGGTCCAACCGAGTCAGTACCGCCCTCCGGGACAGAAGGACGACTGGAAACCGGAAGCGCCACAGGCGGGTGAACGGACCAACCCGATGACCCTGGAAACCGAGCCGCGCGTTTTCCCGAAGAGCTATGGGTGTGATGGCGGTTTGGATTACGGGCTGCTTTACACGATGCGATCGGGAACGCCGGCCTTCTACGACAAGCAGATCGAAAGTGGCACGATCAATATCAGCGGGCCACGCTCTGGCTGCACCAACAGCGTCATTCCGGCAAACGGGCTGCTGAACCTCCCTTACTTTTACGATGGCTGTACCTGTAGCTACCCCTTGCCGATGGCGGTGGCGCTGGTGAGTATGCCCCCCGAGTTCGAGCAGTGGGCTTCCTGGGGAAAGGTGTCGGCAGAGAAAACGCGCGGGAAGATCCAAGTGCTTGGGATCAACTTTGGAGCACCGGGTGACCGGGTGACCGAGGACGGAACGATGTGGCTTGATCAACCGGGCATGGGTGGGCCGTCTCCAGAGATCGATCTTGTGACCGTCCCTCCGTTAGCGGACTTGAAGACGTTTTATCGGCATTCGCTTTTCCTGGAGGGTGGCGAAGGCTGGCCTTGGGTTGCCGGGTCTGGGGTGCGGGGGATCCGCTCGGCGAATCTCGGGGGGATCAAGCCGGGAAACTATCGTGTGCGGCTGATCTTTTGTGAACCCGAGGAGCAGGAAGGGTCGTCCGTTTTTTCGATCACCGTCAATGGAAAGCAGGTCGCTGGCGGCCTGGATGTGGTGAGGGAGGCCGGGGGTGTTCGAAAAGGGCACGTCCTGGAACTTGCCTCTGTGGGTGTCGGTGATGATGGGAATTTACGGATCGATCTTCGGCCCAAGGCAGGTGAGACCGTCCTGTCAGGGATTGAGCTGCGGCGTGTAACCGATTGAGATAAACCAAGTTTTGAAGGAGCAGACGATCCCGGATTTGTTTTCCACGCCGGTGGCTGCTCCCTCTCTTCCTTCTCAGATCCTCTCAAGAGCGACTCCAAGCGCCCCACGCCTAACCCGGATCGATCACCGATCCGGATTTAACGGTGGCTCGGGAATTTGAAAAT
>CAJXVQ010000593.1 GCA_913060685.1 uncultured Verrucomicrobiales bacterium | reverse complement strand
ACGAGATCAGCCTCGGTCTCGTGGGCTCGGAGATGTGTATAAGAGACAGGGACCGAACTGGTGCGCACCGAGAGTTTCCAGATCGAGGTGGTTGATCCAAGTATTGCCCAGCCCAACATCGCGCGCGTCTGGAACGAGATGGCCCTCGATGCCATCCGCATCGATTTTCCCAACCCGGGCGTCCATGCCCGGAATCTTTTTCACCTGTCCGTGGCGATGTGGGATGTTTGGGCGGCCTACGATTCAGTGGCGGTTGGATATCTTCATCAGGAATTCATCGATTCGGCTGATCCCGCCGCCGACCGTCGTGAGGCAATCAGCTATGCGGCCTATCGTCTGCTTTCATCGCGTTACTCCCGATCGCTCAGCGCCTCCGCGAGCCAACTCCTCCTCGATTTCCTGATGGACGACCTCGGCTACCCGATTTCCATCTCCGGGGTGGTAGGGGACACCCCGGCCGCGCTGGGTAACCGGGTGGCTGCAACAATCATCACCTGGGCGGAATCCGACGGATCGTTGGAGGAGAACAATTATCACGATGTTCAATACCGTCCCGCGAACCACCCCTTGGATTTAGCCAAGTCCGGCACCACGCTTACTGATCCGAATCGCTGGCAACCTCTGCGGTTCGAAGTCGCACTTAGCCAGAACGGATTGTTCACCTCGTTGACCCAAATTTATGCCGGTTCGCAGTGGGGGGAGGTCAGACCCTTTGCCCTTCGTCCGGTCGGGTCGGTCTTTCTCGACCCGGGAGCTCCACCAAAACTGGGAGGTGAAGGATCTGCGGCCTACAAGCAAGAGACATTGGAGGTGGTTCGCTACAGTAGCTTGCTGGATCCGGACGATGCTGTCGTCATCGATATTTCGCCAAAGTCCAGAGGACTTAACAGCACGGGTCAAAACGATGGGAACGGTCACGGCCTTGTGCCGAATCCGGCCACCGGTCTGCTCTACGAAGAGCAGTGGGTGAAACGGGCGGACTACGGTCGCGCGATCGCCGAGTTCTGGGCCGATGGCCCCGACTCCGAAACCCCTCCGGGACACTGGAACACCCTGGCCAACGAGGTCTCGGACCATCCTGATCTTGAAAGGCGATTCCGGGGTCAGGGAGAAGAAATGGACCGCCTGGAGTGGGATGTGAAACTCTATTTCGCGCTCAATGCCGCCCTCCACGACGCAGCGGTGGCCGCATGGGACTGCAAGCGCTTCTACGACTACGTGCGCCCCATTAGCAGCATCCGGCACCTCAGCGGTCTCGGTCAACTGCCGGAAGTCCCTGGTTTAGTCGAAAAGATCACCGACGCTTCCTCGGTGCCGGGCCAACGCCACGCGGCTCTGGTGGCGGCAGGATCCGCCATCGGCGACACCGCGATCTTCGTCTGGGGCGGGGAACCCGCCGATCCAGGCACCGAACACACCGGCAGCCAATGGATCCTCGGCGTCGACTGGCTTCCCTACCAACGGGACACCTTCGTGACGCCAGCCTTCGCGGGCTATGTCTCGGGTCACAGCACCTTCAGTCGCGCGGCCGCCGAGGTCCTGGCTGATTTCACGGGCGACCCTTATTTTCCCGGGGGGCTCGCTACCCACTTCGCGCCAGCCGGATCTTTCGAATTCGAATACGGCCCGTCCGCCGATCTGACCTTGCAGTGGGCCACTTACTTTGACGCAGCGGACGAGGCCGGCCTGTCACGGCTTTATGGCGGCATTCATTTCCCGATCGATGATGGCCCGGGTCGCGTGATGGGTTCGGCTGCTGGAATCCAGGCGATGAACCTTGTGGAGAACTACTTCGATGGCTCCATCCTGGCGGAGCCGATCCAGGCAACATTGGAATGGGGCACCGATAAGGTCGAACTCCGGGCGCGATTGGTGCGGGGCCTGCACTTCAAGCTCGAGGGTAGTTCGGACCTGCTGACCTGGAAAGACGAGACCTCGTTCCAGCAAGCCGTTGATTCTGAAGTCGTATTTCCGATTGATGATTCGGAGGTTCAATATTTCTATCGAATTGTGCAGAAGGATGTAATGCGCTAAAGGTTTTGATGAGGGACATGAGGATGGATTGGTCCATCAGCACAGGGGGGCTCTTGACAAGTCGCCGCTCGTCTCCCTTTCCGGGAGTAATTTGAGTCATGGATGTAAGTCTTGCACATGGGTTGACATTTTTAAAATAAACTGGTCCCTCTCCTGAGCTCGATCATGGACGAGAGTGATTGTGGACAATCTCCAGGATCGACGGAAAGCCAACTCTCCAGTTTCCATTATTAGCAAATATAACTAACGAGAAATATGAAAAAGACGTTAACAGCAATTACCGTAATTGGGTCGATTGTCGGTCAAACTCAGGCGGCCCTGATCTTGGGCGGCGATTTTGAAATGTATAAGCCGGGGTCCGGAAACACCGTGACAGCCACTTGGGTCAGTGGCTTCGCCAAGGGTGTGGGTGATGGACTCGAGTTGGCAGGTGCCGATAGCGTCGTCAGCTATTCTGACGGTAGCGCTAACGGGATCTCCGGGGATGGCATCGCCGATATCGATGTCCCCGGGTGGATGGCTCTAAATTCCGGGAATGACCTTACGAACAACGGCGTCGGTGGTTCAAATGGATTGAATGTCTTTGCCGCTTGGGGTGGTAATGGGAGGGTCCAAACGGCCGGGTCTCTCGGCACGATCGTGGCGGGTGATACCATCACGATTACCGCCATGGCGGGTGGACCTGCAGGTGGTCCCATCACGGGCCCCCTGGCTTTCCATCTTATGGCAGGCGGGACTCAATTGGTTCCGACCTCCTTTGTGGATCCAGTTGCCCCTGACGGATCTTTCCAAATGATTTCAAGGACCTATGATGCTGCGGCGCTCGCTGGAAGCATCGGAGCTGACATGTCCATCGTCCTCGGTGTTGAGGACACCAATACTGCCGGCAACCGGATCATCTTCGACGACGTTACACTCGACGCCGTCTCGGTCCCTGAACCAACCTCATCATTGTTGTTGTGCTTTGGCGGACTTGCATTGGGCCTTCGCCGTTCTCGCAACTAATAAAGACCGACTGGTTTCGGGGCTGCTTCCACTTGAGGGGCTGCTCCGGATTTCAGCCTTAGTGGTCTTTTCAAAGTAACCCATACTTTCCATGGTGGCGCATCGTTCGGTGCGCCACCATTTTTTATTGGAAGGATCTCCCTCTCTCTGTAGACGATCTTCCGCCAGTTCAGCACACTTCGGCCAAATCAGGAGAGTTCCCCTCTCCAACAGTATTTTGGATCCTATCGAACTATAAGAATCTCTCTCTGGAATTCTCCTTTCGGATCATTCTGAGATCAGAGCGACGCGATATCAGCGGGATTTCCTTAAGAATTCGTCCCGAGGATCATCAAACGACTCTCAAGTCTCTCAGTAAGACCTGGATTCCCAAACCCAGTTTATGGGCCCGGCCCCGTGTCAATTTAGGCACGCCGGGACAAGAAAAAACTCCCCATCCAACCCGACTCATCAGCGAAAAGTCCGGGGTGATACAAGGAGTGTGACTCTGGAGCAGCTTGATGACTGGAGTTTCCAGCCATCAAGCTATTCGGGAAAAGGCTTACTGGCCCTTTTCGACCAAGGCAAAGAAGCGCTTGGCATCGTTGCCGCCGGGGATGTCGGAAATGGTGATTTCTTCGGCGGTTCCCGCGATGTCCGTTTGGCCTTCCCACACCGGCCAGGTTGCCGGAGCGATGGAGAGATCGGTGCTGCTGACCAGGTCATAGAGAACGCCAGCCTTGCTTCCCCAGCTGAAGTTGTAGTTGCCGGGGCTCTCCGGGGTCGGCGCGATTACGAAGGCCGCCGGAGGAGCAATGGCTCCTTCAATCTCCAAAGAAACATTGTCAAAAATTACCCGGTTCGCCAAATCGTTGGCGTCTTCGACACCGAGGACGATGGTCATTTCACCTCCGATATGATCGGCGATCGAGGAGGCGTCGTAGGTCCTTGAAATCATTTGGAAAGATCCGTCGGGAGCAACAGGATCCACGATCTCACTCGGTGTCATTTGGACTCCGTCCGCCATAAGGTCTGTCTCTTATACACATCTGACGCTGCCGACGATCTACTCTGTGTAGAT
>CAJXVQ010000592.1 GCA_913060685.1 uncultured Verrucomicrobiales bacterium | reverse complement strand
TACACAGAGTAGATCGTCGGCAGCGTCAGATGTGTATAAGAGACAGGCTTGAAGCCGCCAAGGCAGATCTTATCCAAACCGAAAGAACCTACGACTCCGCCATCGCCGACACCCTTGGCGCCATTGAGGGAGCCAAAGGCGGCATCGCCTCAGCCGAGCGCGACCTTAACAGCATCGACATCACCGTCAGCCGAACTTCCCGCCAAATTATCAAAGCCCCCCGCGATAGCATCGTCCTCTCGGTCCCCGTCACCGATGGCTCCTACCTAAAGCCCGGCACTCCCATCTGCACCCTCATCCCTCAAACCGATTCCCGCTTCGTGGAAGTCTGGGTCGATGGAAATGACGTCGCCCTCATTAAGGCCCGCAACGAGGAAGCGGGAACCCCCGGCAGCCCCGTCCGCCTCGCCTTCGAAGGATGGCCCGCCATCCAGGCCATCGGCTGGCCTCAACTCGCCATCGGCACTTTCGGCGGCGAGGTTATCTTCGTCGATGCCACTGATAATGGCGCCGGGGAATTCCGTGTGGTCGTCGGCCCCGCGACCGACATCGTTAACCGGGGTGATGGAAATGGCGACATGGAAGTCCCTTGGCCTGATCACGAAACATGGCTACGTCAAGGTGTCCGCACCCGCGCCTGGCTCATGCTTGATGAAGTCCCCCTCTGGTTTGAAATCTGGCGACAAATCAACGGATTCCCACCCATCGGCAAAGGAATTGAAGACGCCTATCCCAGCCATAAAGCAAAGTAAGCATGAACTTTCGAATCGCCCTCACCGGGATCATCGCCTTCCTGGCACCCACCCTCACTGTCCCGGCCCAGCAAACCCTCGGGCTTGAAGACATCCTCCTCAGCGTCCGGAAACAGTATCCCCCGCTCCTCGCCGCCTGGCTCCAGCAAGACATCGCCAATGGCAAGGTCCGCAAAGCCGAAGGCGCCTTCGACCCCATCCTCAGCGCCGCCCTCATGACACGCCCCGCCAACTACTACACCGGCATCAATGGACAGGTCCTTCTCGAGCAACCTCTCCGCAACTCCGGCGGCTCCATCTACGGGGGATACCGTATCAGCTCCGGCTTCCTCGCCGATTATGATCGTAAAATTCGCACCGCCGACGGTGGTGAAGGAGTCCTCGGAATCCGCCTTCCCCTCCTTCGCAATCGCGCCTTCGATGACCGTCGGGCCTCCTTCACCCAGGCCCAACTCGACCGCGAACTCACCAAACCTGCCATCCTCCGGCAATACCTCAACTTTCTCCGCGCCTCCCGTATCTCCTACTTCAACTGGGTCGCCGCCGGCAAACGCCTCGCCGCCGCGGAACAAATTCTCAAAGTCGCCAAAGACCGCGATGCCGGACTTGGAGAACAACTCAAGGAGGGAGCCATCGCCCGCATCGTAAAAGTCGATAATCGCCGCCTCGTCGTCAGCCGCCAGATCGCCGTCTTTAAAGCCAAACGCTCTTTCGAAGCAGCCAGCATTGCCCTCTCTCTCTTCCACCGCGATCTCAAAACCGGCGCCACTATCATGCCTAACCGGGACCAACTCCCCGATGGCTTTCCGCCTCTCCTCCTCTTCGATGAACTCACCCTCGTCAACGACCGCGGCCGTGCCATCTTCCGCCGCCCCGAGGTCCGTCAAATCGCCATCCTCCAGGCCAAGGGCAAGGTCGATCAACGCCTTGCCCTCAATAACCTCAAGCCCAACCTCGACCTCAGCGTTGAGCTCAACCAGGCCCTCGGCGGCGACCTGCCCAAGGACATCGAGAACACCGAAATCACCGCCCTCCTCAGTTTCTCCGTTCCCATCGGACAAAACGAAGCCAAGGGCCGGATCGAAGCGGTGAAAGCCCACCTCGCCCAGCTTGTGAAAGAAAAGGAATTCGCCCGCGAAAGCATCATTGCCGATGCCAACGACAGCTTCTCCGCCCTCAATGCGGCCTACCTCTCCCTCGGCCAAACGTCTCTCAACGTCGAACTTTCCGAAGAACTCGAAGCCGCCGAGAACGAAAAATTCACCAATGGAGCAAGCGATCTCCTCGCTCTCCAAATCCGCGAGCAAGCCACCTTCGACGCGAGAATCCTCGAGGTCGACGCTCTCAATTCCTACTTCAGAGCCCTCGCCGACTACCAGGCCGCCGTCGCCAAGGACGCCCCGACCCATCTCACCCCGGTCAACCGCTGATCTCCGGTCAACCCACACGCTTGGCGCCGAAATACCCCTGGCTTTTGATCACCCCGGCCACCTCGGCAGGGACCATTTCCTCCCAGCTTGCATCGCCTTCAGCAATCTTACAGAGGACATCGCGTGAGAAAATGCTGAGACAGCTTTCGTCGTGATTCAGCAACTGGTTAATGCAGCCGCGATCAATGAGATACTTGTAGAGATTTCTCAATTCATGAGCCACCCGGAGATTCTCAATCGTCATGAGTTCCTCGGAGCCGTCCTCACGAAGAGGATAAATATAGAGCTTGAGATCGTTTTGAAAAAGCCGCCCGAACGACTCTAAAATCCCTCCGTCCAGCTGCGTGTAATATTTCTCCTCAAAGAGCTCACGCAGACTTCCGATCCCCATGCTGATCCCAATCATCTTCTTGGTGTAGCGCCCAATGTATGCCGCCAGCCGATAATATTGAAAGTAATCTGAAATCAAAACCGTCATTCCGCTCGCAACCAACATGTCCGCTCGTGCGAGGAAATCCCGATAGTCGATCTTCCCGTCCTCCATCAGATTTTTCATCGTGATCTCCATCACTTGCAGAATGGATCCCTCCTCGACCCCCGCCTCTTTGGAAAACTCCTCGTAGGCACAACGCATGATGTCGATGTTCGTATTACAGACCGGCCGAAAACTCCCCCGCTCGATCAACACCGCCTTCTTTCGCAAGACCTCCGATGGCTGTAAGACCTTCCCCCCCGGCCCAAACATCGCGGCATTGGTTAAACCAATCTGCACCAACTTCAGGCTCATCAGCCGGTTATCGACATGCCGAAATTCAATTCCGGTGAACTCGATCATGTCAATTTCGATCCGCTCCGTGGAGAGATTGTCGATCAGGGACTTCAAGAGTTCATCCGGGCTATGGTGCAACTTCGTGGCCCCGTAGATCAAATTCACCCCCACGATCCCCAGCGCGTCCTGTTGAAGCGCATTCGTCCGATCCAGCATACGGACATGAATCAAAATCTGGCTGTTTTCATCACGCGGATGAGCCTGGAATTTCACTCCCAACCAGCCGTGACATTCGTTGGTCCCGTGATAGTTCCGGGCGGAAACAGTGTTCGCAAAAGTGAAAAAGGCGGTGCTGTCCCCACGATCAACCTTCAGCCTCTCAAGATTCAGATCCTGCTCGTAGGCCAACATCGCCTCCAAGCGCTCGCGACAGACATAGCGCGAACACTTCCCGTAAATGGCATCACTGACCTTCATGTCATAGGCCGAAATACTCTTCGAAATCGTCCCGGCCGCCCCTCCGGCTTGAAAAAACCATCGCACAACTTCCTGACCCGCGCCAATCTCGGCAAATGTGCCGTAGCGAGACTGATCGAGATTCACCTGCAAGGCTTTGTCGAGGGTCGCGTGGACTTCGTTTGTGCTCATAGTCTGATTCCCTAAGCAGAAAGCGTGCGCGATCTAAAATAAATAAACATAGCCGAATATAAAATCAGCCAATCTCTGTAGCTGCCGCTGTTCGAAAAACTGTTACGATGACCTCGTTATGATCACTGCAACCACTGAAACCATCCCCGGTCACCAAATCACAACCCACCTCGGAGTCGTCTGCGGTAATACTGTCCGAGCCAAGCACGTTGGCCGTGATATCATGGCCGGTTTCAAAACCCTCGTCGGCGGTGAAGTCACCGGTTACACCGAGATGCTTCAAGAATCCCGTAACCAGGCCACCGACCGCATGATCGCCCAGGCCAAGGCCATGGGAGCCGATGCGGTCGTTAATATCCGCTTCACGACCTCCCAGGTCGCACAAGGAATGTCCGAAATGCTCGCCTACGGGAATGCCGTAAAACTCTCACATGGAGGCGGACCTACCCCAAGTTTCGCATTGTTGAGCTGGGGGGCTTATGGAACCGAGGGTTCCTTGCAA
>CAJXVQ010000591.1 GCA_913060685.1 uncultured Verrucomicrobiales bacterium | reverse complement strand
CGAGATCAGCCTCGGTCTCGTGGGCTCGGAGATGTGTATAAGAGACAGATCTACTCCAGCTTCCTCCAAGGCGTCTTCCCCACCCCCGATGCCATTTATTTCACCGGTTCACGACGCACTCCAAATGCCAATAGCCCCGGCCAAACCGATGCCCTCGTCATCCAGCTCGACCCCGCCACCGGCGCTCTCCTCAACCAAGCCGCCTTCGCCAGCATCGCGGACCTGGATATAGCCGAGGGAATCATCGCCAATTCCGATCACACCTTCATCACCATCAACAGCAGATCCTTAACTTTCGATCCCGAAGCACCAACCCGCGGCACTACCTCGACTCTGGTCAAGATGGACCTCGACCTCAAGAACCCCGTCGCAAAACAATACCTCGGCGATGACCAGATCTCCTCGCTCACGGCAGACGACGCCATCCCTAACGTCACCCGATTCATTTTCAGTGCGGCTCAAAACTCCGATCACGAAATCCGCGCCTTCACCCTGGACGCCAACCTCGAATCCGATTCCAGCTGTCACCTTTTCACCTCCTTCACGCCAAGCTTGAGCATGGTCCCCGTCACCCTCTCGAACCTCACCGTCACCGTCGGGCCCGCCACCGTCGTGGCGACCGACCTCACCACCCCCATCGCCGACACCACCATTCCTCTCATTTCATATCCCCTGACGACCACCGAAGTCTGCAGTATTACCCGGGGTCTGGAAATCAAGCTCGCTGAAAACGGAGACGAACTCATCCTCACCTTCCCGGCTGAGGACGGAATCACATACCGCCTTCTCTTTTCGCCCGATCTCGTCAACCCCTTCACCGAAGTCGACTCCCTCACCGGCGACGGGAACACCGGCACTTTCATCCGCCCGCTCGGAGACGGCAGGGGCTTCTACCGCCTCTCGCCACCACCAAGCGGTGAGTGAATTCCCTCGAAGAAGTCATTGATAACCTGACGCGCCATGAGGGCGAAGGGACGCTCGGGGCGACAATAGCGTCGGAGCGTGTTCATCTCATGCTCGAGAAGGTCGGTGGCGATTTGTCTGAGTTTTGTGTTTCGCTTGGTCTTCCGTGTTTGGATGGTGTCGAAGAACTTCATGAGCTGCTCGACGGTGTAGAGATGGGCTTTGATCTCCAGGAGATGTTCCTCTCGTTGATAGACAAGGCGGGAGCGATTGAGCCCATAGACTTCGATGGAGCAGAGCGCTTTTTCCTCTTGGTTCGCAGGAGGGTTTTCCAGGACATTCGCCGGAAGAGGTCGAACAATGGCACCCTCGACAAACTGAAGAAACTCTTCCGGATGATCTTCGCAAGGGTGCAGGATGAGGACTGTCTCCGACTCTTTTTTGAAGTCCTCCGGATTTCGGATATAGGCGTCATCGAGCACGGGGAAGAGGTTCTTCTTTCCGCGACCAATTTTCTCCAGGATGAGATCCCGTTCGGATGGGAGAGGGCGTGCTTGATCCGGATCTTCCTCCGGGGTGCGAATGCCCGTCGACGTGATTGCGACAGCATCGGATGGGGGGACAATATCGTGCTGATTCCGCTGGCGGTTGCAATCGATGCAGGAGGGAAGGAGATTGGACCACTCGGCGGCAAGCCAGTAGTAGCCTGGTTTGAGGGATTTTTTCTTTCCGTTTTCGTCGATGAATTTGATTTCTCCTTTGGGTCGCCAGTGCTCGACATCCATCGGTTGCACGCTGGCATAGACGGCCTCGCAGTAGGCGCACTTTCCGTGGAAGAGGCGATCGAGGGCGAGTTTGACGTCATCCCCTTTGTAAGCTTTGAAAGGATAGGCCTTGGTCGAGCTATCGGCATTCTTGTAATGGGCGAGGGCTTTCTTCCGTTCTTTCACGCCCGTCGTTCCCAGGCTTTTGGGAAAGGGGGTTTTATTGCGGTCAACGTGGATCATTTGAATTCCTCCAGGTCAGAGTTTGTCCAGAGATCTCGCACGAGCTTCCGGGTTTCGTTGGTGATTTCGACTCCTTTGCCATCGAGAGTGCCGATCGCGAGGTTCTTATCGATGATGTCGTAGACGGCACGCGCGCGGCGGCTCGATCCCAGGACGCCGTAGCGGTAGAGATGCGTGCGAAGCTCGTTGATGCGCTCTTGATTCTTCTTCGAGGGTTTGTCTTTCCTGAGTAGGGCGTAGTATTCCTGGAACTTCTCTTCGACATCGGGGTCGATCGTGGTGTTGAGTCCAAAAATGGGCGAGGTGAGGATTTGATCGACGCGCATCGACTCGAGCTCCGGGAGATTTTCGATGGGCCTGATAGTGGAGTTCTTCTTTTCCAAAACGAGGAGTTCCTCCTGGCGGACACCCCGAAGGCAGAGGGGTTCGTGGGTGGTGCTGATGAATTGGATTTTGGGAAACGTGCGGCGATAGGCGTGGACGATCCTCATGCGCCAGGAGGGATGGAGATGGGCTCCGATTTCATCGATGAGGACCACCCCGCTGGCGTTTTGCATGTCGAGTCCCTGGATGGGATAGCCCGCGATGATATCGGTGGCGGTGGCGATGACCGATTGATAGCCTGCGCTCAATTCGTCGAGAGCGAGATCGCGTTGGCCAATGTCGAAGCGCAGTTGTTTTCCTTTGGTATAGATCTTCCCGTCATTTCCGAGATTGAGAAGGTCCTTGAGTGCGAGTGCAAAGAGATCAAAGAATCTTTTCTTCTGTGCGAGGATCCACTTTTCGGCATCGATGAGAGATTCGTAGGGGTCCCAAAGATTGTTGATGGTAATGGGACCGGGTTCCTTCGGGAGAGGTCGATCATCGTTGTATCGCGGGAGCAGGCGATGGGCACCGTAGGCCCGGAAGAAGAAGCGGAGAGATTCGCGGGGACCGGAGAAGCGGCATTTCCGCTGTCCCTGGGCGAAGCGAACCTCGATGGGTTCGGGGTGGTCGAGGATCGAAAGGCGAACGAAGCCATCTTTGGTTCCTCGTCTGAGGATTTTAGGAATGGCGAGGAAGGGATTCCCGTGAACCTTCTCCGGCTCTTCAAGCGCGAGGGCAATGGCCTGGAGAATGGTGCTTTTTCCTGACCCGTTTTCACCCAAAACCATCAGACCGAAGGGTGCTTCTCCTTCCTCGAGGTGTTCCTTTTGAGGGAAGTCGATTTTCAGAGAATAGATGCCTTTAAAATTATGAATGTGGAGATGAGTGAGCGTGAGAGGCCTGAATGCTTCATTCCCGGGTTCAAGAAGCTTTGGCTCGGCACTGATTTTCACTTCAGAAATATGAGCGGCGATTTTTGTCAATTGCAGCCCGTTTTCCAATGACAGGAGCGAGTGTGATTCCGGGAGATTTTGATGGAGCGAACTGATGATGCCAGAGCCAAGTTCGACTCTTGCTTCTTCAGGAGATTTTTCGAGAAATTCCCTAAAACGCCGCAGGAAGAACCGGCACCTGAGTCCAAGGAAATCTTTACCCTCATCAATCTCGGAGAGATATCCGCCGAGTGTTTTTTGGTTCAGGGGAGGAAGTCTCTCAATCGCTGCGATCGCGTGTCTTCTTTCCTTGCTGATATCGAAAAGGTTGAGTCCGAGAATTTTAATGGCCTGATTTTCCACCTCATTGGATCCAATGAACTCACCTTTCAAGGTGTGGCCGGGATGAAACTCCATTTTGGGGTCTGATGGATCAGGGATCATGGCCGTTTCGGTTGATCGTAGTTCCTGAATCGGAGTGCCCGCTCTTCCGCGTGGGCCGATCACGGGAAAGTGATTCCCTTTGGCACGAGCGATCTCCCGACGGACCGGGATAAGATTCTCCCATTCATAGGCAAGCCACCAGTAATGATCCCTCTCCACCTCACCGTTTTCACCAATTGCTCCCCCTTCCGGCCGGTGCCTTATTATGGTGCAGTTGGCTGGCGTGATGGGTGATTCGGAATAGGCGCACTTCCCGTTGAACTCGGAGACAAGAATCCTCTTGAGATCAACATGCTTGTCGAGATCTACAAAATGGAATCGTTTTTGGGCTCTCGATTTAAGCGGGTTGGAGAAGAACCTTTCTGCTCTCTTAGCTTCATCTTTGAGAATGGTAGCAATCCTGGCGGGAAGGTTTGTTATCTGTCTCTTATACACATCTCCGAGCCCACGAGACCGAGGCTGATCTCGTA
>CAJXVQ010000590.1 GCA_913060685.1 uncultured Verrucomicrobiales bacterium | reverse complement strand
CGAGATCAGCCTCGGTCTCGTGGGCTCGGAGATGTGTATAAGAGACAGATTCCGATGGTTGGAAAATTCTGGGATGCGATCAACGATCCGCTCATTGGCTGGCTCAGCGACCGAACCCGGAGTCACCGTTGGGGCAAACGCTTGTCCTGGATGCTCGCCTGCCTCGTCCCCCTTGCGATCATCATCGTCGTCCAGTGGTGGGTCCCGCCCTTCGATGACGTGCGGGCGAAGTTCTGGTTCTACGTGGGCATGGTCTTCCTCTACAACGCCGTCTCCTCCGGTCTCACCGTGCCACATACCGCCCTGATGTCGGAGCTGACCTCCGATTATGATGATCGAACGACCCTCGTGAGCTTCCGCTCGGCGTTCTCGATCCTCGGCGGCGTCGGCTTCATCGCCCTCGCGGGCATCGTGAAGACATTCGATCTCAGCAAGGAACAAAGCTACCTTGCCATCTCGAGCGTCTGCTCGCTCACGCTGATCGGCTCGGTGCTGTGGTGTGTTTTCGGGATCCGCCGCAAGGTTCTTGAGCGAGAGCAATTTCTGGCCGGGCGATCACTCGGTCAAGCCTCGCCCTCCGCACGGGAACAGCTGAAGATCGTCTTCACCAACCGGCCCTTCCTCTTCGTCTGCGCGGTATTCACCTTTTCGTGGCTTGCGGTCCAAGTCACCGCGACCGTCCTGATCTACTACGCAGTCTACTGGACCAACCTCGCCGAGGACAAGGTGCCGTTGCTGATGCTGACTGTGATGGGCACTGCCGTTCTCGCCCTCCCCTTCTGGGTCAGGTTGTGCCACCGGATCGGAAAGAAGGCGGTCTACTCGATCGGCATGGGCGCATGGATTCTCGCCCAGATAGGGCTGGTCTTCCTCGCACGTGGGCAGGTGGCAGCCAGCTTCGCGCTTGCGACCGTGGCGGGCCTTGGGGTTTCAACGGCCTACCTCATCCCCTGGTCGCTCATTCCGGAGGTCATTGAATACGACGAACTCCGCTCCGGACGGCGGCGGGAGGGCATCCATTACGGCTTCATGGTACTCATCCAGAAGGCCGGTCTGGGAGTTGCCATCTTTCTCGTCGGACACAGCCTGGAGGCAGCAGGTTTCGCCGAGAGGGCACCGGGAGCCCCCCCTCCCATCCAACCCGAGAGCGCTCTCACCGCGATCCGGATGATGATCGGGCCACTGCCCGGCATCGCCCTCATCCTTGGACTCGTCGCCTGCTGGTTCTACCCGATCACCAGAAAGAGCTACGGAACCATCCTCCGCAAACTGGAGTCGCGACGGGCACGATCCGCACGGAACGACACCCCTGGAGCGGACACGTCGGTGTGAGTCGCACGGATGGAAAGACGCTCTACTTCCCGGGTGATGCTCTAGCGCACCGATTCAGAAGTTCTCGGATGGTGGATGGGGACTGACCCTGAAACTGATGAGGATGGGCTCACACTCCGGCAAGCCCGTCTTAGATTATCTCTTCCCTCCTTTGGTCTTTGAAATTTGAAACCTAAAATCTTGTCTTTGATCAATCCCCAAAACCAGCCCCCCCCGCCAAAACGCAAAGTTCTGCGAAAAGAATTAGGATCGTCGGAGATAAGGATAGGCGCTCCTTACAGATTCCTTCGCCACTTTTTCGCCAACTTCACCCTGCAATCGGCTGCATTTCCTTACATTTTCAAGAAGATCTCCCTCAGCAAGAAAAAGGCCGAACCCTTTATTAAAAAAGGATCCGGCCCGAAAGGATGGAGGCGGAGGCGAGAATCGAACTCGCGAATACAGGTTTTGCAAACCCGCGCCTTACCACTTGGCTACTCCGCCCTCGGGCGACTTGGTAATATCCAACCCGACTGGTGTCAATACCATGATGCGCGAAAGCCAAATTCTCACCTTTGCGCTACCAAGGCCCTTTGCTAGGGTCCCGGCCTTATGACACACCTACGTCATCTTATCGGGTTCGTTATTGCAGCCATGATCGTGATTCCATCATGGGCGCAAACACCAGAAGAACTCGCCAAACTCGACCCCGGCGGGCTTTACTATCAGGCTTGGAGCCTCGTCAAACAAGGCGAGGAACTCGAAGCAAAAGAAGACTACGTCGAAGCCTTTAGCAAATACCGCAAGGCCCGGTCATTCTTCGACCTCATCACCATCAACCACCCGAAATTCAAACAAAAGGAGGGCTTGAAATGGCGGACCAAATCCACCACCGAGGCCATGCAGAAGATCCACGCCAAGGCTCTTGCCCAACAAAAGCAGCGGCAGGACGCCGGCGAAACCCCTCTCCTCGAAATCCCCGGCGAAGCCAAGCCGCGCCTCGTGATCCCCGGCAAAGTCGATCCATCGGGAACAGAGACCCGGAAAATCCGCGATCTCCAGGCCGAAATCAGCCGACTGGAAGGAGAACTCGGGCGCAGAATCAACCCAAGGGATGCCGAGAGTGCCGGACTTCGCCAAAAAATAGCAGACCTTCAAACCCAGCTCTCCCGCCTTGCCGCTTCTCCACTGCGTGACCAAGTCGCGGATCTCAATCAACAAATCGAGCAACTCCGGCAGGAAAGAGATGCCATGGCTGCCGCTCGCAACAAGGCGATCGCCGACCAAAAGCTGACCATGCGGCGCCTTCAGGCCACTCAGAAAGCCCTCCTCGAGGAAAGAGCCGAGAAAGAAAAACTCACTGCGATCATCGAGAAACAAACCCAAATTAACGGTCGGGTTGTCGAAGGCCAGCTCGATCAAATCGATGCCCTTAAGGAAACGATTAAGAAAAGGGACGCTTCCCTGGCCGAAACAAATCGCGCCATGAAGGCTCTCGCCACCCAGCTTGCCCAGTCCAACAAAATGGTCGACGAGCTTCGAGAAGAGCGGGCAGGTCTTATCACCGAGCGAAACCAGTTAAGGCTGCATCTCAAGATGAATGAAGGAGATCGAATGCAGCTACTCATTACCCAAAACGTGACTTTGAGTAAGGAGCTCAACCAAGCCAAAGCCGATCTCGATCTGGTACAGCAGGATGCCAATGCCTCGAAGGATAAGATTCTCTTTGCCAAGCAGGCACTCGTTGTCGCCAAGGCCAAGATCCAAAATCTTCAAAAATCGAACACCCAGGCCAACCTCCTCATGGGGCGTCTTGAGAAGCAGCTCAAGCAAGCCGAAGGAGACATCCTCGCCCAACTCAATGGCGGACAACTCAATCAACGAGGCAAGGAAGAGGTTGCCCTTCTCCGTGGGGTCATCGACAAGCTTAAGGCCAAGATCACGGCCCAACAAGGAGCTGCCGAGCTTCTCCTCAAGCAAGCTTCCAAAATCGGAGAAACAGACACCGCCTGGAAGGACGCCCTCGCCCGAATCAATGGCGACAAGAAGACCGAACTCACCATTGAAGAAATGGAACTTCTTGAGCGAACCACCGCCAATCCCAGCATCAACAGCAGGATACGTCCCAGCCAGGAAGAACTCCTCGCCGGAACCTCAAAACTCCGCACCGAGAATAAAAACCTCAATGCCGTGGCCCGTCGACTTTTCACCAAGAAGGACTTCGAAGCTGCCCGGGGAGCCCTTGAACTCATCGTCGACCAGGATCCCGGGGCATGGGAAGCCATGATCAACCTCGGCATTGTCCAACTCCGACTCGATGACCCGGCCTCCGCAGCCGGTCAATTCAGCCAATCCATCCTCGTCGCCGGCGACCGTAAGGTCCCCTTCGCCCACTTTATGCTTGGTGACGCGCTCTACCGGGTGGAGCTCTTCGAACAAGCCGAGGCGGAACTCCGCCGTTCCCTGTCCTTTGATCCGAACAACGCCAAGGCCCATATTTTCCTGGGAAATATCGCCGGCAAAACCAGCCGCTTTGACGATGCCGAGTTCCACTTTCAGGAGGCCATGATCCAGGATCCAAACCTCTACGAATCCTACGTCAACCTCGCCATTATTTCGCTACGAAAGGGCAAGAAAGATGAAGCCCGGAAACTCTACCAGCGGTATCTTCAGAAAGGCGGCCCCGCCAGAGCTTCTCTGGAAATCCGCCTCGTCAAATAATTCTCCCTTGGACTTGCTCAGGCGACTGTTCTAGCCTCCTTCCGTGGCTAGAACATACCCTGTCTCTTATACACATCTCCGAGCCCACGAGACCGAGGCTGATCT
>CAJXVQ010000589.1 GCA_913060685.1 uncultured Verrucomicrobiales bacterium | reverse complement strand
GATCAGCCTCGGTCTCGTGGGCTCGGAGATGTGTATAAGAGACAGGTCCTATACCAAGGATTGGCAGAGTCTTGATGCGGGTGTGCTTGAACTCGCAGAAGGAGACGGTGAGTTGGTGCTTCAGCCTCTGGAAATCCCCGGCAAGGAGGCGATGGAGTTTCGCCTGCTGACTCTGCGGAAGGTGAAGTAGGAAATCATTTTGTGATGCCAAGGTGATTGATGAGGTCCTTGCCGGTGACCGGGATGATCTTTCCTTTCTTCATCACTTCATCGAGTTTTGATTCGGTGGCGCGATCGAAGACGGCGCGGAGGTCGGCTTTGGAAAAGCTTGATGGGCTTGTCGTTTCAGCTTTGTTTTTCGTTGGCAAATCTTGAATCGTGAAGACTCACCTGATTAAAATCGACCGCTCAAAGCAGAGTATCGCGCCATAATTGCGCCATAAATTCCAAATAAATCTTGTATCGCGCCATAATTGCGCCATTATTTGGCGCGATGTTGAAAGTCACTGATAGGCAGATTGTAGAATTGATTGGAGAGTTTCAATCTCGAGGAGCCTCTCTGCTGGAACTATCCCAGCGGCTTGAGGATCAAATTACGCGTCGGACCTTACAGCGTCGTCTCCAAAACCTTGTCGAGAGCGGCCAGATCACAAAACGAGGGAAGGCACGCGCCACGTGCTACCATCCTGGTCATCAATTTAACCTCTCCAAGGATCCACCATCCTCTCTCGTCACTGAAAATATCGTGCCCTACAACGAGCCCGAGAAGACCAATGACGATATCAGCGGTCCCAACTACAGCACTGCTGCGCGGGAAGTCGTCAACGTCGTGCGTGCTCCGCAAGAGACCAGAAATCCCGTCGGATATCGCCGCGAATTTCTCGATGCCTATCGCCCCAACGAAACCTTCTACCTGCCGCTGGAACTACGCCAGCGGCTCATGAAGATCGCGCGAAACGAACACTACGACAGCTTGCCCGCAGGCACCCATGCCAGACAGGTCTTTGACCGTCTCATCATCGATCTCTCCTGGAACTCGAGTCGGTTGGAAGGAAACACCTTTTCCCTCCTCGAAACGGACTATCTCCTCGAACAAGGAAAATCCGACGAGCCGCATCGGGCACGGGAAGCCATCATGATTTTCAACCACAAGACCGCCATTGAAATGTTGGTCGAGAACCCCGATGCCCTCGGTTTCAATCGGTATACCCTCATGAATCTGCATGCCGCTTTGACCGAGGATCTCATGGTGGATTCTTCCACCGAGGGGACCTTGAGGAACATCCCTGTTGGAATAGGCGGGAGTGTTTTTCATCCCGTCAATGCGCCGCAGATCATCGAAGAATGCTTTGATTTGATCCTCGATAAAGCAGAAGCAATCTCTGATCCCTTGGAGTGCTGCTTTTTTCTTATGGTGCATTTACCCTATCTCCAACCCTTTGAAGACGGGAACAAGCGGACCTCGCGACTCGCGGCGAACCTGCCGCTCATTCAGCACAACCTTGCGCCGCTTTCGTTCGTGGGGCTGCCAGCGCGAAGATACACCGAATCCATTCTTTCCATCTATGAACTGAATCGGCTCGAACCCATGATTGAGGTTTTCGCATGGGCATACGAACAATCGGCAGGACGCTACATGACCATTCGCCAGGAAGTTGGTGAACAAGATCCGGTCAAATTACACTACCGTCACGAGATCAAGGCGCGCATTCGTGATGTCGTGGTCAAGCAACTCGGCAAGCGGGAGGCCGCCTCGTATTTACAAAGCTGGGCGAGTCGCAATGTCACCGCTGACTTCCGGGAGTCCTTCGTGAACGTCGTCGAGCAACGCCTGCTTGATCTCAGCGAAGGGAACATTTTCCGGGTCCGTATTCTGCCCTCTGAATTCCAATCCTGGTGGGACAAGTGGGATCAGAAAAAGAGGTGATTAGCGGGCCTGGAGGATCTTTTCGGTCTCAAGACCGGTCAGGGCTTTGAGTCCTTTGATCATGCGGGCGAGGATAAAGCCTCCGACGACGAGGAGAGGGACGCCGATGACGAGGAAGCCCCAGCCGGTGATGCGTCCGACGTCTTTGTTATAGAGTTCCTTCCAGTTTTCGGAGGTGGGATCAAGGTCGTGAAGGAAGTAGAAGGCGAGTCCCAGGTTCATGACGGAGGAGAGGCAAAAGGAACCGAAGAAGAGGAGGGTTGAGGTCCAGAGGAGCCTGCTGAGTTCCGAGACTTTATCGTTTTTCCTTACCATTTTGTTGATGCGACCGTGGTCAAAAATGGCATCGTTGTAGACGAAGGCATTGAAGAGCGGGGTGGCAGACTTGTGGGTGAGGATGAAGAGGGAGCCGAGGATGAGAGGTTGGACCGCTTCCTTGATCCCGAAGAGGAGAGGGGCGTGCTTTCGGGTTTCGGGGTCGTTGGTCGAGAAAAGATAGATCGTAATCAGACCGGTGAGGAGAACGTTGCCCACTCCGACGGCAGAGAAGGTATTCAGTTTTTTATGCTGGATGAAGTGCCAGATGCCGTAAGCAAGGGGGATTGCGATAGCGAGGCCCATCGCCATGTAAGGGCCGAGGTTCCAGAACCTTTCTCCGTCCTTGCTGCAGTGGCTCAGGATGAGCACGGGCAGGATGACATTGACGGCGATGTCGGTGAGCGGGTTGTCCTGCTTTTGAGCAGCGGGCGCGGGCGTGGGCGTTTCGTTCGGAGCGGTCATTTTATGGGGAGGAGAGATACAGAAAGGGCCCGCGAAAGAGCGGGCCCCTTGAGGAAGAAGTTGAGCGAAAACTTACGCGGAGTAAATGGTATTTCCAGTGGAGCGGAGTTCGTCGCAAGCCCGTTTCATGCGGTCACAAAGGGACTGCTCTGCTTTCTTGAGATAGCTGCGCGGGTCGTAGCATTTCTTGTTTCCGACCTCACCGTCGATCTTGAGCATGCCTTCGATATTCTCACACATGTGAGTGACGATGGGACGGGAGAATGCGTACTGAGTGTCGGTGTCGATGTTCATCTTCACGACGCCGTAGTCGAGGGTTTCCTGAAGGTCATCGCTGGAGGTGCCGGAGCCGCCGTGGAAAACGAGGTCCATTTCAGCTTCAGGTCCATACTTGTCGGTGACAACTTTTTGGCCGTCGCGGAGGATGGTGGGCTTGAGCTTGACCGAGCCGGGCTTGTAGGCGCCGTGGACGTTGCCGAAAGTAGCGGCAAACATGAAGCGGCCGATGGGATTGAGGGTCTCGTAGACCTGCATCATATCCTCGGGAGAGGTGTAGAGCTTTTCGGCGGGGAGGCCGGAGGTGTCGTGACCATCTTCTTCGCCACCGACGCAGCCGGCTTCGATTTCAAGGATGATGTCGAGCTCGACGCACTCCTTCAGAAGCTCGGCGGAGATCTTCATGTTCTCATCAAGTTCCACCACGGAGCCATCGAACATGTGGGATTGGAAAAGAGGGCCTTTGCCTTCGGCGATGCGCTTGCGGGAGGCATCGAGAAGAGGGCGGAGGAAGGAATCGACTTTCTCGGGATGACAGTGATCGGTGTGGAGTCCAACGAGGATGTCGTATTTCTCGGCAAGAGTGTGGACGGCCTCGGCAAGGACGATGGCACCGAAGGCGGCGTCATTGACTGCGGTGCCGGAAGCGAACTGGCCACCACCGGTTGAGACCTGGATGATGCCATCGGATTTCGCCTCGGCGAAGGCCTTGAGAGCACCGCTGGCGGTGGTGAGAGAAGTGATGTTGATGGCGGGGTAGGCGTATCCACCCTTTTGGGCGGCATCGAGCATCTGCTTATACTGTTCTGGTGTTGCAACTGGCATGCTGGGGCCGGATTAGCGCAGATTCAAGGAAGTGGCAAGGATGGTCTTGTTCCGGGAAGGGGCGGAAACCGAGGGCTAGCTCTTTGGTCCGGAGTTTATTAGCGTTCCGGCATGAGCGTTGTCGGAGTCTTCTTTCTTTTGGCCTTGGGCTATGTGTGTTCGTCGAATCGCAAGGCCGTCTCCTGGCGGACGGTGGGCGGGGCCTTTGCAATTCAAGTGGCTTTGGCGGTGTTTGTTCTGGCGACTCCGTTGGGAAAAGATTGGCTGGAGTGGCTCACTGACCTGTCTCTTATACACATCTCCGAGCCCACGAGACCGAGGCTGATCTCG